>DAOWFV010000085.1 GCA_030637805.1 Acidobacteriota bacterium
ACGCCGCCGCAACCCGATCCCCCGGCCAATCGCCAGAAACCGACTATTCAATAACCAAAATCCTAGCTCCTATATCT
Organism: Acidobacteriota bacterium; assembly: GCA_030637805.1. Classification (GTDB taxonomy): domain Bacteria; phylum Acidobacteriota; class Thermoanaerobaculia; order Thermoanaerobaculales; family Sulfomarinibacteraceae; genus Sulfomarinibacter. The sequence goes on from DAOWFV010000085.1 coordinate 78, forward strand.
GTTTTTCGTCCGGGCATCGCGCAAAAACGAGGGCAAAGAGCTCAAGTCACCCGATCGCCCCACCGCGCCGATAATTCCGAATTCCGAATTCCGAATTCTCAATTCCTAATTCCTAGTTCCTAATTCTAAAAGAGGTTACCTCTTCATCCCCTTCTTTGCTCGCGCCCACAATCGTCGCGCTCCGGAGCGATCGACCCCTCCTGCGTCCCCACCGGAGTACAGCTCCCGCTCGGCCAGCCAGGCCAGCTCTCCCGCCGCGGCCCCGGCGCCCGGCCAGCGGGCGCGGACATGGTTCGCAATCCAGCGCACCGTGGCACGCGGCGGAACCTCCATCCCGTCATGCTCCAGGCGGCGCGCCATCCTCGCCATCGCCTCGGCGGCCGGGCCCGCCCTTGGAGGGCTCCGCCGCCTCGAAACGGAGCTCAGACGGCGCAACAGCCAGCCGATGGCGCCGGCTGCGACCAGGATCACGAGAACCCAGAGCACATACCGCCAGGAAAGCCCGCGTGCCAGGCGGCCGACGCCGTCCCCAGCAGCGGTCAGCAGCTCGATCTGCTCTCCGAGGCCGAATGTGAGCACGTAACGGTCCCACCTCGTCTCGGTCCACTCCCAGGCCCATCGCAGCCGCTCGCGGGTGTTCGGGCGGTCGAGGGCCGGAATCTCTCCCTCCGGCGTCGGGTCGAAAACCGTCCACGTCTCGTCAGGCCCCACCCACGCCTCCACCCAGGTGTGGGCGTTCATTTCCCGAACCACCGCCTCGTCACCGGCGGCGGACAGGCTTCCGCCGCTGTAGCCGCTGATCATCCGGGCCGGAATTCCGAGATCATTGAGGAGCGCCACCATGGCGCCGGCGAAGTACTCGCAGTGGCCCTCACGCTGATGAAGCAGGAACCACGTCACCGGGTCCGGCCCCATACGAGCCATCCCGCTCATTGAGTAGCCATAGTTCTCCCGCAGGTAGGCCTCAACCGCCGCCGCCCGGGCCTCGTCGGAGTCAACGTTGGCCACGATCTCCTGGGCAAGCCGGCGGACCTCCGGAGGCGGGGAAAACCTCGGCGGGCGCCGTAGCGGTCGGTCAGTCGCCCGCGGCGGCGCGCCGCCGGCCACCCACACCGAGTAGCGGAGCGGGCCCCTGACCCGGGAGGCGAGGACCACACCTCCGGCCGGATCGAGCCGCACCCCGACCGGGATCGCAAGGGCCACCGTTCCTTCGGGAAGGAAGAGATAGCGCCGGGGATGCAGCAGCTCCACCTCGAGCTCTACCGTCTCCTCCAGGCTCCGGATCCTGCCGAGCGGCCATATCAGCCCGTCGTGAACCTCGGGGATTTCTTTGGCGCCTTGCGGCGTCCAGGTATCCACGGTGACCCGCTCGAGGGCGGTGGCCCGCAAGCGCATCCACCCGGTCCGGATCGGCTGCCCGGACACCGAGCGCACGATCAACGCAATCTCGTGGGACTGGCGGATGGGGCCGACGCTGGCGAGATCAACCTGGCTGGTAAATCCGGTCACGCTGCTCGGCCCACCCCGGCCCGCAATCCACGGTGAGTGCAGACGCGGCATAGCCAGAAAGAGCGGGATCGCCAGCACCAGCGCCGCGGCTGCGGCAACGGCGGCGTGGCGCGGCCTGACAACGGTGGCGGACGATCCACGGCTCTCGCCGGAGACTCCATCGAGTTGGGTACGCATCCCAGCCCACCACCAGACCCCGGCGGATGCAGCGAAGTAGAGGACCACGCTGAAGTGGGTGGACGAGGCCACCGCCACCACCCACACCAGGAAAACCGGCAGCAGCGCCCGCAGGAACGAGGACCGGTCCTTGACCAACAGCGCGCGCACCGAGGTGAGCAGCAACAGGAGGTGGCCCAACGGGCGCAGCGGGCCAACGCGCAGGCCTCCGGCGATCACCACCGCCACGATGATGCCGACCCCGATCAGGTTGAGCGTCAAGTTGTTGAGGCGAATGTTCATTCCCGGTCGCAGGCAGAGGAGCAGGCCGACCGCCCCTGCCACCATCCAGAAGGGCGGCAGGACGATGTACAGGAATGGCAGCGGGACCAACGCCCAAACCAGGAGGGCGCCGAGCATCAAACGGTACTGCTTAGCCCCCATATCTCACCGCGAAGATGACCGCCCGCCCGGCGCCCGGCGAAGCCGGGGAGGCGCCTTCCATCGCCTGCGGCTCCACCTCGGCCAGAGGCCGCAGCAGGCGCGCAGCCGACCGCGGCGTGCGCACCGCTGGCACCACGAGCGGACCGATGACGAGCCCGACCGGATCCCCGCCCCGGACCCGTTCGACCGCCCCGGTCGCCACCTCCGAGATCATCCTCTCGAACCGCTCGCGCTGCCCGCCGTCAGAGGGGTCTGCGAGGCGGGGATCGACAACGAAGAAAACCGGATTTTCTGAGGCCCTCTGTCGGTCCACCACCACCATCCGCTGCTGGCGGGCCGTCTGCTTCCAGTGCACCTGACGCACCTCGTCACCCTCGCGAAAGTCGCGCAGCTGCGTCACATCTCCTTCGCGGCCGCGACCGTCGAAGACCTCAGCCGTGTGCCGCCCGCCACCCCGCCACGTTGATGCTCGAAAGCTCGGCAGCAGGCGCGGAAAGACCAGCGACCTCAGCTTCGGAATCAGCTCCTTGGACTTGAGGAAGAACCCGAGGGGCAGCAGCACCTCCAGGCGCCAGGGTCCAACGGGATGCCACCCTCGGTCCCGAAACTCGACCTCGATAGAATGCCGGTGCCGCTCTCGGGTCGACAACAGCGGATCCCGAACAAGGACGCCTCCATCACGGTCCCGCACCGTCAGCCCATAGGCGGGGAAGAATCGAGAATCGTTGTGAAGCTCGACCTCTATCACCGCCGGCCGCTCTGCAAAGACCTCCGCCGGCAGCTTCACGGCCACACTGACCCTGCCGAGCACGTGCCGCGACCAGATGCCGGAGACCACGTAGCTGCCCAGCGCAAGGCCAAGAATAGCCATCAGCGAGTTGTTGCCGGTATTCACAGCCGCCACTCCGAGCACCAGGCAGACTCCCAGATAGACCAGACCCCAGCGGGTGGGACGCAGGCGGAAGACGGGGAACGAGGAGGAAAAAAGCATGTTTAGAATTAGGAATTATGAATGAGGAATTAGGAATTTTCGGCGCGTGGGAGCGATCGGGTTGATCGGAAAAATGTGCCCGCGCTTGGGCGCGGTCGTTCGGAGGTGCCTGGCATCCTCTCGGGCAGGTTGCTGATAGAAAGCCCGCATTGAAATCGGAAGCGCGGTGCTCGAAATCGAGCTCGGGCACGGGCACGGCCTCGGGCACGGGCACGGGCGCGGGCACGACAAGGGCAGCACCACCTTTCTTCCTCGGTCAGCGCGGCACCGGGATCGACTCCAGGATGGTGCGGATCACGGCTCGTTCCGCACGGCTCCGCTCCCAACCCTCACCGACCAGGGGGTCGGCGTGCAGCAGCCGATGGGCGAGCACCGACTCGGCGGTGTCCTGGAGATCGTCCGGAATCACGAAACCGCGGCCGCGAACCAGCGCCAGCGCCTGGGCCGAGCGCTGCCACGCGAGACATCCGCGGGTGGAGACGCCGAGGGCCAGCGCCTCGTGGCTTCGAGTGGCCTCGACAACCTCGAGCAGGTAATCGAGGAGCGTGTCAGTCACGTGGACCTCGGCCACCAGGTCCTGCATTTCCAGGACCTCGTCCGTGTCGAGCACCGGTTCCAGTTGCTCCAGCTCCGGCTCCGCCCCGCCCGAGCGCAGCAGCTCGATCTCCTCGTCGTGCCCCGGATAGCCCATCGAGAGGCGCATCAGGAAACGGTCGAGCTGAGACTCGGGCAACGGGTAGGTCCCCGTGGATTCGACCGGGTTCTGGGTCGCTACCACGAAGAACGGCTCGACGAGCCGGTGGCGGGTCTTCTCCACCGTCACCGCGTGCTCGCTCATGGCTTCGAGCAGGGCGGACTGGGTCCGCGGCGCGGCACGGTTGATCTCGTCGGCGAGCACCACGTTGGCGAAGAGCGGTCCGGGGAGAAACTCGAACTCTCCCTGTTGTTGGCGGTAGACCGAGATGCCGATGATGTCCGAAGGCAGGGTGTCGGAGGTGAACTGGATGCGGTGGAACTGGAGGTCCAGCGAGCGCGCGAGGGCCTGGGCGAGGGTGGTCTTGCCCACTCCCGGCACGTCCTCGAGCAGAACGTGGCCACGGGCCAGGAGGGCTGCAATCAGCGCGTCCACGATCTCGGCCTTGCCGCGAATCACCCGCACGATCGAGGTGTGCAGACGCTCGAGACGCTCGAGGACGGTGTCGGTGACAGGGTTCATAAGGCTCCACGTGGCGGATTAACCGCCTTTCAGACCAGTATACGGAAATGGGGGCTGGGCGTTCAGGACAGGGAGGAAGCTGGGTTGTTGAATTAGGAATTAGGAATTTTCGGCGCGGGGCAGCGAGGACGAATTCTCAATTCTTAATTCTCAATTCTGAATTATCGACGCGTGGAAGCGGTCCGTAACCTCGGAGCGTGACGCCTGCGCCGGGCGCGATGGCAGAAGCCCGCGCCTGGGCGCGTTACTGGCGCCCTGCGGGCGCCGTGACCCCCCACCGTGAGCGGGTGGCCGCTCGCCGGCG
>DAOWFV010000188.1 GCA_030637805.1 Acidobacteriota bacterium
AGCGGGTTGAGCGGACGTCAAGCAGATTTCGAATTTCGAATTTCGAATTTCGGATTTACCGGCGCGGGGAGGGGACCAGATGGTTGGTGCCCGGTCCCCGCGCTTGGGTGGGCTCAACTAAAAACTAAAAACTCAAAACTCAAAACTAAACCTTCCTCGTGCCGACGTATCATTCGGGCGGGAGGATCGGATGAGCGACGGACGAAAGACCGCTGCCTGCTTGGCGGTGGGGTCAGAGCTGCTGGGGGAGCGGCGCCTGGACTCGAACTCGCTGACCATCACCAGGGCCCTCGCCCGCCACGGGGTTGTCGTCGAAGAAAAACGAGTCGTGGGTGACTCGGTGGGTCTGATGGCCGCCGCCATCCGTGAGCTGCTCGGGCGCCACGACCTGGTGGTCGTCACCGGCGGCCTGGGCCCGACCGCCGACGATGTCACTCGCGAAGCTGTCGCCCTCGCTCTCGACCGCGAGCTGGAGCCAAGCGCCGAGGTAGAGGGCTGGATTCGCGACCGCTACGCCAGGCTCGGCCGGCGGATGCCCGAGATCTGCACAGGCATGGCGCGGGTGGTGCCTGGATCCCGCCCCTTGCACAACGACCGGGGATCGGCTCCGGGTCTGATGGTGGAGGTTGGTGAGAGCCTCCTCGCGGTCTTCCCAGGCGTGCCGTGGGAGATGGAGGAGATGCTCGAACGCGATCTTCTGCCCGTGGTGGCCCGTTGGAACCCCGGCGTGGCGCGGATCAGCCGCACCCTCCTCCTCGGTGGCGTCGTCGAGTCGGACACCGAGGAGAAGATCCGCCATCTCTACGAGCAATTCGGCCGCGAAAACGTGACCATCCTGGCCCACTACGGCGTGCTGCGGCTGGTCTTGTCGTTCGAGGGGGAATCAAGCGCCGCCACGCGTCGGGTAGACACCATGGAGGCCGCGTTTCGCGAGGTCCTGGGCGACGACGTTGCCGGCGTTGATGTCGACAGCCTCGCGGAAGTGGTGCTCGAGAAACTGAGAGGGCGACAGGAGACGCTCGCCACCGCCGAGTCGTGTACCGGCGGCCTGGTCAGCGCCCACCTCACCGATGTGCCGGGCGCTTCCGACGTATTCCTCGGCGGCGTCGTCTCGTACTCCAACGAGGCGAAGGAGACGATGCTCGGCGTGGCGCCGGAGCTGCTCCTCGAGCACGGGGCGGTGTCGGAGGAGGTGGCTCGAGCGATGGCCGAAGGGGCGCGAGAGCGTCTTGGCGCCGACTGGGGAATCGGAGTCACCGGTGTTGCCGGTCCGTCGGGGGGGACCGAGGAGAAGCCAGTAGGGCTCGTTCACTGGGCGGTGGCGGGACCCGGTGGCCTGTGGACGAAACAGCGCGTGTTCCTCGGGGACCGCGCCATCATCCGCGAGTGGAGCCTCAACGCGGCCCTCGACCTGCTGCGCCGTCGCTTGACGGCGGATCCACTGTGAGCGATCAGGGTTCCGTCCGCGCCTTCCTGGCGCTGGAGATCCCGCTGGAGGTCAAGGCACGGCTCGCGGAGGCTCTGGGCCGCCTGCGCAGCGAGCTGCCCCGGGCGCGTTGGACGCGGCCCGAGGGCCAGCACCTGACCTTGAAGTTCCTGGGCGAGGTCGCACCAACGTTACTCGAGGATCTCGCGGCCGATCTCACCCCACGGCTGCGGGGGCTGGGTCCGGTCGCCGTGCAATTTCGGGGCGCCGGGTTCTTTCCCTCTCCGCAGCGCCCGCGGGTGGCCTGGGTGGGTGGCAGCGTCGAGGGTGCGGAGCAGGTGGTGGTGGCGGTCGAGGCCGCGGCGGCCAATGCCGGCTTCGACCGCGAACGCCGGCCGTGGTCCCTCCACCTGACCCAGGCCCGCCTGAAGGCACCGTGGCCCCGCTCGGCGGTGGCTCGATTTCTCGAGTGGGGCGAGAGTCTGCACATCGAGCCGTTCGCCTGCCACGAGGTCGTGCTGTTCAGAAGCGAGCTACAGCCGGGGGGCGCGGTGTACACTGCGCTGGAGAGGATGCCCCTGGAATGAGCGTCGAGCTGGCTCTGGTGGTGCTCGCTTACTTCCTCGGCTCCGTGCCGACGGCCTACCTCCTGGTGCGCGCGACCACCGGTGAGGATGTCCGGACCAAGGGCACGGGGAATGTCGGCGGCACCAACGCCATGCGAGCGGCCGGCTGGAAGGTCGGGGCGGCGGTAACCCTCATCGACATGGCCAAGGGGGCTTTGGCGGTGTGGTTGATGAGGATGTACAACCCGGAAAGCGCGTGGTTGGCCGCTGCGATGCTCGCCGCGGTGCTGGGCCATTGCTACCCGGTGTGGCTGAGGTTTCAGGGAGGCAAGGGTGTGGCCACCGGCCTCGGCGTATACATGGTCCTGGCGCCGGCGAGCGCGCTGGCTGCGATCGCCGTTTGGGTGGTCATCCTGGTGATCTGGCGCTGGGTGTCGTTGGCGTCGATGGTGGCCAGCGCGAGCTTTCCGCTCATTCTGAAGCTGATCGACCAGCCGGACATGGTGACCCTGGTAGCGGTGAGTGCGGTCGCGATCCTGATCATCCTTCGCCACGGCTCGAACATCCGCAGTCTGCTGGCCGGTGAGGAAGTCAAGATCGGTGGCGAGTTCTGGAGGTGAAGATGAAGTTGAGCGTCTTCGGTGGCGGCTCCTGGGGAACGGCCATGGCCCATCAACTCGCACGGCGGGGGCAGGACGTCTTGCTGTGGGCGCGCGAGACAGAGGTGGTCGAGGGGATCAATGCGGAGCATCGCAACCCCCTCTTCCTCACCGATCTCGAGCTCGATCCGGGCATTACGGCGGTCAACGACCTGATGGCGGCTGCACGGCACGGAGACCTCTGGCTGTGGGTGGTGCCGGTGCAGTTCAGCCGGGCGGTGATGGAGGAGCTGGCCTCGGAGGTGCGTGACGATCTTGTGGTGGTCTCGGCCTCCAAGGGCATCGAGACCGGCACCCTGCGTCGCATGGATCAGATCGCCGAGGAGGCCCTCGGTCTGGAGGCTCGGCGGTTCGGCTGTCTGTCCGGACCAACCTTCGCCCGCGAGGTGGTGCGGGGCGATCCATCCGCGGCCGTCCTCGCCTGTCCGGATCTCGCGCTTGCCACCCGCCTCCAGGAGGAGTTTTCCGACCATCACCTGCGCTGCTACGCGGGCACCGATCTGATCGGCGTCGAGCTTGCCGGGGCGTTGAAGAATGTGGTTGCAATTGCGGCGGGGATCATCGACGGTCTGGGCCTCGGGTTCAATACCCAGGCCGCGCTGATGACCCGGGGCCTGCACGAGATCACCCGCCTCGGTGTCGCCCTCGGGGCGGAGGCGGAGACCTTTCGCGGGCTTGCCGGCATGGGTGATCTCGTGCTCACCTGCACCGGAGGGCTGTCGCGCAATCGGACCCTCGGCCAGCGCCTGGGCCGGGGCGAGAGCCTGAGCGAGATCCTCGATTCGATGCGCGAGGTGGTCGAGGGTGTGCGGACCACCCCTGCGGCCGCGCAGCTGGCCAGCGATCACGGCGTGGAAATGCCGATCACCGATGCAGTGACCCGGATCCTGGCCGGCGACGCCGACCCCCGGACCGCGCTCCGCGAGCTGATGCGGCGCCAGCTCAGAGTCGAATCCTAGCTCTAGTGAGTTCGGAATTCAGAATTCGGAACTCGGAATTACCGGCGCGAGGAAGCGATCGAGTCGATTGTGATCGGGTGCCCGCGATTGGACGCGATGACCGGGCGTGCCGTCCCTGACGATTTCGAGCGCCACCGCGTTGCGGCGCACCGGTTCGTCGGGGCTCGAATATCGTCAGGGGGGGCAACCTCGGGGAGCGCGATCACAGAGGGTCACGAAACCTGTCAGTAGCGCAGATCCGGAGGGTTCGGGCATATTGCCGACCGAAAG
>DAOWFV010000207.1 GCA_030637805.1 Acidobacteriota bacterium
ATCCCGGTCGAGGCGGGCGGGAAGGGCTGGCATCTTCGGGCATTCGCAGCCGGATTCGACCCCAGCCTCGAAGAGACAGTGCCTTCCGAGAACCCCGACGAGGTACAGGTGAAAGGTCTCAGTGATCTCGGCTTTGGCGCCAGCCTCGAGTACCAGTTCAATGACCGGTTCGGGATCGAGCTCGGCGCTTTCACGGCGAGCCCGGAGATCGAGCTCGGCGCGGAGATCCCCGGCTACGGTCAACTCTCGCTTACCGACTCCATGAGCGCGCGAGCGGTGACTCTCGACTTCGATATTCACCTGACGCCAAAAAGCACGTACTTCGACGTCTATATCGGTGGGGGAGCGGCGAACATGACCTACGGCGACCTCCACTACGTCGATCCCGAGGGCGATTCTCTGGATATCAGCGCCGACGGCGAGCTTACGTGGTCCGTCAAGGCGGGCCTCGACATCGCCTTGGGCAAAGAGAGCGGGTGGGCTGCCGTTGGCGGCATTCGCTACATCCCTTCCGACATCGAGCTCGGAAACGTCGACAACGACGCCGGCGATAAGGCGACCCTGAGCTACAATATCTTCTCCTTCACCGTCGGTATCGCGTTTAGCTTTTAGAGAGAGTGAGGGGATGAAAATCCCCGACCGCCTGGATGCTCGATGCTGGATGCAGGTCACAGGTCACAGGTCACAGGTCTCAGGCTACACAGGCTTCAGGTCTCGGGTCTCATTGAAATATCTTCGAAAGTTGCAGAAAGGGCTTGACATCGCAGGAGTCCAACCGACACTCTCGATGCGACCTGTGACCTGTGACCTGTGACCTGTGACCTGCGACCTGTGACCTGAGGCCTGTGACCTGTCGCCCGCATCAAGGTACCAGTATCGAGAATCTGGTGACGGTCGCGATGGCGGGCCCTCGGGCACGGACGCGGACGCGGGTTTCAACCTGATACGAAGGGGTTGGTGGCCTTCTCTCGCCCGATGGTGGTCTCCGGGCCGTGGCCGCAGACCACCATCGTCTCGTCAGGCAGGGTGTAGAGCTGCTCGCGGATGGAGCGCTCGAGAACCGGGAACGAGCCTCCCCAGAGATCGGTCCGGCCGATGGAGCCCGCGAAGAGCACATCACCCACTACAACCAGCGGGTCGGGCGCGCCCGAGACCACGAAGCAGACACCGCCGGGCGAGTGCCCCGGGGTGTGGCGCACCTCCAACGCGAGACTCCCGACGGTCAGCTCCTGGCCGTGCTCGAACCACAGATCCGGCTCCGGCGGCGGATCGGCTTCGAGGCCGAACATCTTCGCCTGCATCGGCAGGCTCCGGTAGAGCTCACTCTCGTCAGGGTGCAGCCCCACCGGCACGGCGGCATCGAGCTCACGGGCCAGATCTGCGGTACCGGCGGCGTGGTCGAGGTGGCCGTGGGTGTGGAGGATCATGGTGGGAGAAAGCCCGCTCGCGCGCACCCGCTCGGCGATCCGAGCACCCTCCGCACCCGGGTCGATAACGACCAGCTCCCCGGCCTCACGATCACCCAGGAGAACACAGTTGGCCTGAATCGGACCGACGGGGAAGGTGTCAAGGAATAGACGAATTTTCATCTTCAATTTTTCCGGTTTGCTTTCGACATTGTCACCTTCCTCGTCACCTTCCCTTCGGTTCGAAATCAAACCGGAAAAATTGAACTAGAAGAGCTTACCCACGAGCGACCCGATCAGGGTTGCGAGTTTGTCGGCCGCCTTCTCGCCCTCCTCCAGGACCTCGGTGTGGGTGAGCGGACGGTCCACGAGACCGGCTGCAGGATTGGCGGCCAGCGACAGCACCAGCACCTTCATTCCCATGTGGCGGGCGGCCAAGACCTCGGGAACCGTGGACATGCCGACCACCAAGCCGCCCATGCTACGCAGCATCCGCACCTCGGCCGGGGTCTCGAAAGAGGGACCCTGGACCGCGGCATAGACGCCCTCACGTACCACAAACCCGGCTTCCGCCGCCGCCGATTTTGCCAGTTCACGAAGTTTGGGATCGTAGGCCTCGCTCATGTCCGGGAACTGGGGTCCGAACTCACGACCCCACTCCCCCGTCAGCGGGTTGACGCCCAACAGATTGAGGTGGTCGTTGACCACCACCAGGGAACCGGCACCGATCTCGGGGTCGAGCGCGCCGGTGGCGTTGGTCGCGATCATCATCTCGGCGCCGAGGAGCGCTGCCAGGCGCACCGGCGCCACCACCTCTTCCGGACGATAGCCCTGGTAGAGGTGGAAGCGGCCGTTGAGGACCATCAGGGTCTCGCCGCCCCGCCGCCATAGAGTGACGGTCTGGCGATGCCCCATCAGGGAGTGCAGGGGGAAGGGGAAGACCTCTTGGAGATCCACTTCCTCCGCCGCATCCCATCCCGGCACCTCGAGCCGAAGGCCCGATCCCGCCACGAGGAGAGCGAGCACGAGGCCCGGCTGGTACTGCTCGCAGAAATTTTCGGCCACGCGCCGCATCTCGTCGGGGGTCAGCACACCGCTCATTCCCGGGAGCCTAGCACAGGAGAATTAGGAATTAGGAATTAGGAATTCGGAATTATCGGCGCGGGGAGGATGAGGGTCAGTGTTTAGTTTTGAGTTTTTAGTTTTGAGTTATCGGCGTGGGGAAGCGACCAGGGGCTTTGGGCCACGCTGCCCACGTTTAGGCGGGTGAAAATTCCGGATTCCGAATTCCGAAGTCCGAACTCATCGTGACCTCGGTCTCTACCAAGCTGCCGTTGGTTCTGCTACCTTTGCGCCGTCGATGACCCGGATTC
>DAOWFV010000230.1 GCA_030637805.1 Acidobacteriota bacterium
CACCGCCGCGCGGCTGTGGGCGATGCGGGTCACGATGCGAACCATCACCGGCAGGGAGAGCTCCTCCGACATGTCGAACGCCTCGAAAATCATGTCGTAGCACTCCTGCTGATTGCGCGGCTCGAGACAGGGGATGAGGGCGAACTGGGCGAAGAAGCGGCTGTCCTGTTCGTTCTGGCTCGAGTGCATACCGGGATCGTCGGCGACGGCGAGGACCAGGCCGCCGTTGGTGCCGGTCACCGCACTGTTCATGAAGGCGTCGGCGGCGACGTTGAGGCCGACGTGCTTCATACAGACCAGGGCGCGTTTGCCCGCCCAGCTCATGCCCAGCGCCTCCTCGTAGGCCACCTTCTCGTTGGTGGACCAGAAGGCGTGGACGTCCTCGGCCTTCTTGGTCTTGCGCTCGACGTACTCGAAGATCTCGGTCGACGGCGTGCCGGGGTAGGCGTAGATGCCGCTCATTCCGGCATGGATGGCGCCGAGACCGATCGCCTCGTCACCGAGCAGGATTTCTCGATTCATGTGGGCTCCCTTCGCGGGGTAAATTTCGAGTCGCGAGTCGCCAGCAGCGGCGCCTCCAGCGGATGTGAATTATTGCACAAAAGAATCGCCGGGACAAAATTGTCCCGGCGATTCTTCATTTTTTCGCGGCAGGGCTTGCAAGCCCTGCCGCGAAAAAATGAACATGGGATAGAATCCCGCCCATGGCGAATTTGCCGCGGATCTTAGTTACTAACGACGACGGCTACACCTCGGAGGGCATCCAGGTCCTCGCGGATGCTCTCGAGGATCTCGGCGAGGACTGGGTGGTGGCGCCCAACCGCGAGCAGTCGGCGGTCTCCCATGCACTCACCCTCGACCGCCCGCTGCGCATCGAACGCCTGGGCGAGCGCCGTGTCGCGGTGGACGGTACCCCGACCGACTGCGTGGCCCTGGGTATCTCCAACTTGATGGCGAACCGGCTCCCGGACCTGGTGGTCTCGGGGATCAACTTCGGCTTCAACATGGGCGCCGACGTCCACTACTCGGGCACCGTGTCCGCGGCTTTCGAGGGAGTCATCCTCGGGGTGCCTGCGATGGCGATTTCGCTGGGGGTGGGGGAGGGCCTGAGCTTCCACCTGGCGGCGAGCTTCGCCCATGACCTCGCGCAGTGGATTCTCGAAAACGGCCTGGCGCGCGACACCCTGCTCAATGTCAACGTGCCGGTGGGTACGCCGCTCGGGGTTCGACTCACCCGGCTTGGCGTGCGCCGTTACACCGAAGGCGTGATCGAGGAGCAGGATCCGCGCGGGAGGCAGATCTTCTGGATCGGCGGTGGTCAGCCGGTGTGGGAGGCCATTCCGGGCACCGATTTCCACGAGGCGGCCTCCGGCTTCGTCTCCGTGACGCCCCTCCATCTCGACATGACCGACCGGAAATCACTGCAGAGCCTGCGCGAGACAAGCCCGTCGTGGGCGGACACTCTCAGCGGGACGGAGGAGTGACCGTGGCCCGTGCGGACGGCTACGCCTACCGAAGGGCGCAGATGGTGGAGTCCCTGCGCCGGGGCGGGATTCGCGACGCACGGCTTCTGGAGGTGATGGCGGAGGTTCCGCGCCACCTCTTTGTCCCCGAGGCCCTCCGCCACCAGGCCTACTCGGATGACGTGTCGATCCACATCGGCGAGGGGCAGACCATCTCCCAGCCTCGCATCGTGGCGCTGATGACCGAGGCGGCCCGGATCGGCGCCGAGAGTCGCGTGCTCGAGATCGGTACCGGCTCGGGCTACCAGGCGGCGGTTCTCTCATCGCTCGCGCGCTTCGTCTTCACGATCGAACGCGTGGGCTCGCTGGCACGCGAGGCGAAGCGCGTGCTCGACTTTCTGGGGATCGACAACGTCAGCGTCAAGGTCATGGACGGAACCCTGGGCTGGCGGGCGCAGGCCCCCTACGACGCCATCCTGGTCACCGCCGGGGCGCCGGAGGTACCCGCACCGCTGGTGGGGCAGCTTGCCGACGGCGGCCGCCTGGTGGTGCCCGTGGGGCCCAGGGACACACAAGTGCTGCAGGTCGTCGAGCGGCGTGGGGAGCGCACCTTTGCCTCCGAGCTCAAAGGGGCGTGCTTCGTGCCCCTCATCGGACGCCACGGCTGGGAGGCGAAGGAGTCATGAAGGAGAGGCTCTTTCTCTTCATCGACCAGCTCGCAGCGATGCCCCACCCCGGATGGTGGCTCTTTCTGCTCGCCTTCGCGGAGAGCTCGTTCTTCCCGATCCCCCCCGACGTTCTCCTCATCACTCTCGGTGTGGCGACCCCCGAACGCGCGATCTGGTACGGCCTGGTGTGCTCCGCCGGGAGTGTCCTCGGCGGTATTCTGGGCTACGGGATCGGTCTCTACGGCGGTCGTCCGCTGCTCTACAAGTTTTTCTCCACGCGCAAGATCCACGCAGTGGAGCGGCTTTATAACCGCTTCAACGCCTGGGCGACCGGCATCGCTGGTCTGACGCCGATCCCCTACAAAGTCTTCACCATCGCCGGCGGCGCCTTCAAGATCGACTTCAAGATCTTCTTGCTCGCATCCCTGGCGTCCCGTTCTCTGCGATTCATGGCCGAGGGGGTGCTGCTCTACTTCTTCGGAGACTCGATCAGGGGTTTTCTCTTTCAGTGGTTCAACTGGCTCTCGCTGGCCTTTGTGGTGCTCCTGGTCGGTGGATTCTGGTTGGTCCACCACCTCGGCCGGCGCGCCCACCGACCCTCCGAGCCCCGGTCGGGACCCTGAGATGAAGACGGTGCGTCGTTACCGTGTCTCCGGACGGGTCCAGGGAGTCGGCTACCGCGCGTTCGTTTGGCGAGAGGCGCAGGCTCTCGGTCTCGACGGCTGGGTGCGCAACAATCAGGACGGAACCGTGGAGCTCCTCATCGCGGCCGTCGCGGAAAACCACGAGCTCCTCGAGCGCCGCCTTCGGGAGGGGCCGCGGTGGGGCCGGGTCGAGGCGGTCGAGGTCGTCGAGGAACCCGGAGAGTCCCTGCCGCCGGGCTTCGGGATGGGTTGAACGATGGTCGAGCTACTGCCCTCACCGGCAGAAGCCATCCGCAAACCGCTCGAGAGCGTCGTGGGCAATGTGCTGGCCCGCGAGGCGCCCGCGCCACCCTGGATCGCGGTCGACGACGGCAGCGGCGCGTGGCTGGGTCTGGCCGCCGCGCGCCCCGCGGCCGAAAGGGCACACGGCGTGGTGGCGGCTGCCGGGGACGAGGCCCTCGTGGCGGCGCTGCAGATCGGGATCGGCGGGGCGGTGCGCCTGCCGCCCTCGACCCTCTCCCTCGAGGAGGCGCTGTCCGCCGCCGCGGCCTCGCCGGTGGCAGGCGAAGCCTGTCGACCCGACCTGGTGGCGCCGGTCGCCACAGCGGGTGGCAAGCTGAAGGTGTTGAGCTTTCGCAATCACGCCTTCTGGCGGAACCAGCTCGGCGAAGCTGCGCTGGCTTCAACGCTGGTCGAGCTGGCCGCCCTGCTCGAGGTCCCGCCGGCGATCCTGCCGTGGCCCGCCCTTCTGGTTGCGGGTCGGGAGCAGCGGAAAATTGCCGCAGCCTGGAAGAGGCGGGCAGCGGCAGGACCGAGCCCAACCCAGGGACTGGTGACGAAAACGCTGAGCCGGGGGGCGGAGGGTCCGATCGCTGCGGCCTATCGGATTCTCCTGGAGGGGGAGGGCGTGGGTGGCCCCTCGAGACCGGCGCCGCCGGAGTCGGTGCACGAGCTGCCGGGTGGGCACCTGGTCGGCTGGTGGGCCCCGGAACCGGCGAAGGTGAGGGCCGAGGGTTGGCTGGCGACCCCGGCCTCGGTGACCGCCTCCCGATGTCGCTGGGAGTTGCACGGCGGGGACAGCACAAGCACAGCGGTCGTCGAAGAGGTCCTCACGACCGCCGAGCTCCAAAAGGCGGGAAGGACGGCGGCGATCCGCGTCCCGGGCTGGGCGACGCGCGACCTGCGGCCTGGGACCCCGGCGGGCCTCCTGACGGCCCGCCTGGCCGAGAGTGCCGCACGCTCCGGCCTTCCCCTGTGGATCCCCAATTTGGACGCCGGCGCCCTGCACTTCGTCTTGCGGCTGCCGGGAACCCTGTGGGTGGACGGTCCGGCGGTGCCGCGGTAGGGGGAGCAGGTCACAGGTTGCAGGTCACAGGTCCCATTCGTTCATCCGTGACGTCCCTTTTCCACGTCGCTTCAGTCATCGAGAATCCAGCATCGAGAATCGAGCATCCGGCTGCGCCCTTTGGGCTTCGCCGTGACAAGTCGAGAATCCTCACGGACGCGGACTCCGATGCCCGGGGGGTCGATTGACACGAGGTGTATTGAACCGTAGCATCAAGCCCCACGCGGGGCTATAGCTCAGGTGGATAGAGCAGCGGATTCCTAATCCGGAGGTCGCAGGTTCGAGTCCTGCTAGCCCCGCCAAGTTAAATTAATTCAAATCAATCACTTACAGGCGCATCATCGAGCGGAGACCAGGCGCAGGAGGTCTGTGGTCGTTGAGTGGTCGTAATTGGCGGAGAAAAACATGCGATTTCAAGTTTTGTCCCTGGGGTTCACCTGCCCCCCCCCTCAACCCGATTACTCACCGCCACGACACACCCAGAGATAGAAACCCCCTCCCCGGGGGCCCTCAGGGCGGGTATAGGCCGGATATAGAAACGTACACGCACATGATCCCGGGGAGCAGGGAAGAGGCTGCGGCGGTTATTGGGAGAGTGGTGTACGGGGAGTAGTCAGCACGTCGGATGATCCGTTATCATTGCTGCGGAGTCCGGCTCCGGCAACGGCCAGAGCTGC
>DAOWFV010000169.1 GCA_030637805.1 Acidobacteriota bacterium
GAGGGAATAGTCCGCAAATCTCAATTCGAAATTCCTAATTCCTAATTCCAAATTCCTAATTCTCCGATTCGTCCCAGTCCTCGGCCAACACTCCGCCCGCTACGGCCAGGCTCACGGTGCGAATGGCCTGCTTGACCACCGGCGGATCGACCAGCTTCGAACCCACGGCCACCACGCCCAGCCCTCTCGCCTCCGCCTCACGGGCCGCGTGCACCACGCGCACGGCGCGCTCGACGTCGTCAGCCGACGGCGTCATCTCGCGGTGGACAACCGAGATCTGGCGCGGGTGGATGCAGCCAACACCGTCAAATCCCAGGTCACGTTCTCGACGAACATAGGCGGTCAGGCCAACCTCGTCATCGATGTCCGGGTAGACCGAAGCGATGGGCTGCACCGCCGCCGCTCGCGCGGCGTAGACGGTGGTTTGACGGGCGAGGAAGCTCTCCCAGGCATCTTCGGTGCGTGGGGCCCCGAGCTCCGCCGAGAGATCCTCGAGCCCCAAGGTCAGAGCCACTACGGACTGGTCTGCAGCGGCAATTTCGAAAGCGTGATGGATGCCCGCCGGCGACTCGAGGATCGGCATCAGGAAGGCCGCGTCCTCGCCGGCGTGGTCAGCGAGCACCGCGGCGGCTCGTTGAACGTGGGCCACCCCCTCAATCTTCGGCAGGAGCACGGTGTGGGGATTGTGGGCGGCTATCGCTGCCAGGTCCTCCTCGCCCGAGGCGTCCTGGTTGATGCGCACCATGCGCTCGGCGCCTCCCCAGTCGAGAGCGATGAGCGCGTTGCGCACCAGGATGCGGGCGGCGTCCTTCTCGGCCAACGGCACCGAGTCCTCGAGATCGAGAATGATGCCGTCGGCGCCGTAGAGCCCTCCGGAGACCATGAGCTTGGGCTGGTTGCCGGGGATGTAAAGCCGGCTCCGGCGCAGCCGTTCTCGACGGCGCGGGGCGTCCGCCCCGGGCGCCGGCTCGGGCAGAACCTCGGCGCCATCGAAACCCGCCCGTCGCAGGCAGGTCTCGCACCGCGCCAAGATCACCCACTCCAGCGCCCCGGCGTCGGTCACCATCAATCGACCGCTGGTGACACCGAACGCCTCCGCCACCCGCCGCACCGCGGCTTCGATGGCCTCGCGGTAGAGGTAGTCCACCTTGGAGGTCACACCAATGTCGAGGGGTTCCTCTCCGGGCTGGAAGGCGACGTGGAGGTCGGAACGGACACTGTCCCCCGTGGGCCCTGCCGACGATTCCGATATCTCTCCTTGTGTCATGGTGTTATCTCCCCGCCCACCTCACGCCCGGCAGGCGAATATCAACGTTCCAGCGCTTGGATGATCGCGTCGGTCATCTTTGACGTGGGCACAGCGCCCTGAGAAACCGCCTGCGGGCCACCACGCAGCTTGAGCATGTCATAGGTGCGGACTGCGCCGTTTGCCACCACCGCCGCCACGGCGTCCCGAACCCGGTTCGCCACCTCGGTCTCCCCCAACCAGTCGAGCATCAGCACCGCCGAGAGCACCATGGCGATCGGGTTGACGATCGACGGGTCGAGAGCCTCGTACTTGGGCGCCGATCCGTGGGTGGGCTCGAAGACCCCGACCTCGCGCCCGATGTTCGCGGAGGCCGCGAAGCCGAGACCGCCCACCAGGCCCGCAAAACCATCTGAAATGATGTCGCCGAACATGTTCCCCGCGACGATCACGCCGTAGTCCTCCGGGTTCTTGGTCAGCCACATCATCTGGGCGTCGATGTTGGTGTCCCAGAGCTGGATCCCTGGGTAGCCCTGCTGCACATCGCGCGCCTCAGCGAGCATCATGCCGGAGGTCTCGCGGATCACGTTGGGTTTCTCGCAGACCGTCACGTTTGAGTACTCGTGGGCGGCCGCGTAGCTGAAGGCCTCCTCGCAGATCCGCCGACACTTCGCCCGCGTGAAGATCCGGGTGGACACCGCGAGATCTTTCCTCGGGACCGAGCGGAAGGCTGCGAACTTGGGGTGGGTGTCGAGCGCCTCCCACACCTGATCGGGCGGGTCGGTCCACTCCACGCCTCCGTAAAGGCCTTCGGTGTTCTGACGAAAAATCACCGTGTCGACCCGTGGCTCCTCGACCTCGCCCAGTGGTCCCCGGCGGATGAAGTTGAGCGGATTACCCGGAAAGGTGCGGCAGGGCCGGATGGAGACGTCGAGGTCGAAGTGCTGGCGCAGGCCGACGATCGGTGAGTAGTAGACGTGTCCGGCGTCAACCAACTCGGGGGCCAGCTCACGCGCCGCCGCGTCCTTCGGTTTCGAGGTAATCGCGCCGAAAAGCGCCGCCTTGTGCTCGGCCAGGAGATCAATCGTCCTCTGCGGCAAGGGGTTGCCCTCGGTGACCCAAAATTCCCACCCGATGTCCGCCTCGACCCAGTTCGCCTCGAAGCCCGCCGCCTCGAGCACCCTCAGGGCCTCGGGAAGCACCACCTTGCCAATCCCGTCCCCCGGCATCACCACAACGGTTCGTTTCGCCATTTTCCACGCTCCCTCTTTCAAATTATCGACCCTGCGGCCATCAACGCGACATGCGCCGAGCATCAGACACAATAGCCAAGAGTCTCCACAAACGGAAGGCCGCAGGGCCGATAATCTGAGGGAGCGACGCTTTCAGCGTCGCGACCAAATATTGAAACGCAGGATGGACCAGATCGCCGACACGCCGTCCTTCCAGCCGATCTTCTTGCCCTCGGCGTAGGTGCGCCCATGGTACGAGATCGGCACCTCGTAGATTCGCACCCCCAGTCTCGACACCTTGGCCGTAAACTCCGGCTCGAACCCGAAACGATCCGAGCGTAGCGTGATCCTGTCGATCACCTCGCGGGTGAATACCTTGTAACAGGTCTCCATGTCGGTGAGGTTGAGGTCGGTAAAACTATTCGACATCAGGGTGAGGAAGTTGTTTCCGAGGTAGTGCCAGAAGAAGAGCACCCGGTGCGGGCCGCCCAGGAACCGCGAACCGTAGACCACCTCGGCGAGCCCGTCGACGATCGGCTGCAGGAGCGTCGGGTAATCGGTGGGGTCGTACTCGAGGTCGGCATCCTGCACCAAGAGGACCTCTCCTGTCGCGGCAGCGAATGCGGTGCGCAGCGCGGCGCCCTTGCCACGATTCTGAGGGTGGCGCACCCGTTGCATCTCGACCGGGCGGCCATCATCCCGCACGGGTGGAAGCCACCCCTCGAGCACCCCCCAGGTTTCGTCCGTCGAGCAGTCATCCACCGTCACCAGCTCGAGCTCGCTCACGCCATCCGGCAGCGGGGCCGTGGCCACCCGACCCAGGATCTCCGCCAGGGTGCCCTGCTCGTTGTAAACCGGAATCACAACAGACAACTTCATCATGGCAAGCCTACCGCAATTACTGAGTTTTGAGTTACTGGCGCCCTCACGACGGAACCCGGTGAGATATTCTGGCTAGTCCACAACTCGCAGGGGATGCTCGGCTAAAAAGGCCGGTTCCACAGCATCCACGACGACGCCCCCCTCCATGTACTGCGCCACGGGAAGACCGAGGAGGTAGCAAAGGGTCGGCGCCACATCGGGGAGTCGAGCCGGCGGTACGCGGTGGCCCGGCGGCACGGCATCTCCGAGCAGCATGAGGAGCCCGTCGGGGCAGGTCTCGGCGGAGGTCCGCCACGAATCACCGCCGCCGAGCAGGCGTCGAAGGCGCTCCAGGGAGTTCGGCGCCGCAAGCCCGTAAGGAGAAACAACGGCCACCAGAGAGCCGTCCCGGGTTGCCCCGAAAAGCGCTCCGAGCTGCTCATCGAGGAGTTCCATCACCAGCTCGAGGAGCAGGCGCTCCCGGGTGTGCCCTGGCCGCAGGGGCTCGTGGAACCGGCGCACCAGGGAAAGGGTCTCGAGGTGGATCCACACGTTTTCGGCGCCCGCTTCGAGGGCTTCGCGCCCAGCATTCACCCGCACCTGATCGCGCACGATCCCCCCCCAGATCTGTGACCGCCTCTCGGGGAAGGGCTCGAGCGCTGCCTCGAGGGAGGCCCCGAGGGTCGCTTCCAGCGCCGCGCTCCGCCGAGAATCCGGGTCCTCGCGGCCGCCGCCGCCGTCAGCCCATGCACCTGGCCAACCGAGGACGACGGTGCTCATTCCCGATGCTTGGAGGCGCTCCCAGAGTGGGGCGACCGTGGCGGGCGGGGGCGGCACCCGCTCGGCCATCCCCCAGGGCAGGATCATTCGCGAGCCCTCGGGGGTCCACGGCAGCAGGCGGAGGGTCTCGGGAAAGACCAGCGGCAGATTCCACCCCCAGTGGGCCTTGACTCCGTGCAGTCTCGGATAGGTGCCGGTTGCGGCCGAGGTCCACAACGCCCAGCGTAGATACGGCCGATGGGGAACCAGTGGGCCCCAGGAGCTCTCTTCCCGGAATCGAGCGATCGTGGGGTAGCTCCCGGTTGCTGCATCTACCAAGAGGACCTTGGCATCGAGCCCTTCCACGCCGATCACGAGGAGGGGGCGTGCGGCTTCACCCAGCGGCCGCGCAGCAACATCCAGGGGCTGGCGAGGCGGTGTGGAAGACCACAGAACCCGCACCATCGGCAGGGTCAGCATCACGCAGGAAAAGGCAACGCGAAGCCGGCGTCCACCGCCGAGATAGCGGACCAGCGCACCGCCGCCAAGCGCGAGCAGGGCGGCCACGATCCACGCCACCGCGTCCTGGGCGAGCACCCGGCGGACCGTTTCCTCGAGCAAGCGGGAGTGGAGGTGAGCGTTGACCCGGCTGAGGACCGCGGCCACGAAAAAGACCAGGGCGGAGAGCACGGGCGCCGGCCACCGGTCCGGGCGGGGACGCAGGCGCCCCAAAAGGGCCAGCCCGATGAGCAACGGCAGGCCCGCACCGACCATGCCCCAGGTGGCCCAAAGGGGAAAACCCAGAATCACACCGCGAACGGTTTGCGTGACCTCGGGATTCATCCGCAGCACCAGCACCTCTCCGAGAAGGCCCGCAGTCGCGCCGACCGCCAGTGCATCGAAGACCATCCACCGGTTTGCCATCCCGATCATGGTACCTCGCCTGCCCGGACGCGATGTCGTAGACTTCGAGCAGCGTGAGGATCACCCATTAGGTCTTCGCGCTGGGGAGAGTTTCAGTGACGAACCCAAACGCCCTCTGCGTCGCCCTCGACGGCAGCGACCACGCCTGGATTCTGGCCACCGCCCGGAGCCTCGTGGGCCACGCAGGGTGGCTCAAAATCGGCCTTGAGGCCTTTATCGCGTTCGGGCCACGGCTGGTGGAGGAGGTCGCCGCCACTGGTCCGCTAGTCTTTCTCGATCTCAAGCTGCACGATATTCCGGCCACAGTGCGCGGGGCGGCCGCCAACTGCGCCGCCTGCGGCGCGCAGATGCTCACGGTTCACGCGGGTGGCGGTCGGGCGATGCTCGAGGCGGCTGCGGAGGGCGCCCGCGAGGGGTCTCGGGGAGCACCGCCGAAGGTCGTGGCGGTGACGATCCTCACCAGTCTCGACCGGCCGGCACTCGGCGAACTCGGATTCGAAAACCGCCCGGAGGACCTGGTCACAAAATGGGCGCGGCTGGCACGGGAGTCCGGCCTCGACGGGGTGGTGGCCTCCCCCCGCGAGGCGGCCAGGGTGCGTCGGGAGTGCGGCCGAGAGTTCCTCATCGTGACCCCCGGCATCCGCCCAGCAGACAGCAGGGTCGACGATCAGCGGAGGGTGCTCACCCCGGCGGAGGCCATCCGCTCGGGGGCGGACATCCTGGTGGTCGGGCGACCGATCACTCGCGCTCAGGATCCCGCCGAGGCGGCGCGGCGCATCGTCGAAGAAATGGCCACGGGTTAAACCGCATATCTCACCGGTTTTCGTCGCGAGGGCGGGGAGGTGCCGTGCGCAGTGGTGTTTTCGAACCGAGGGGCGCGGAGTCATACTCAACAGTACGTCGAGCACCCCGAGGCGAGAAAACGACGCCGGGGGCGGTGCATCACCGGCCGCAGCCGGAAGCTGGTGAGATATGCGGGTTAAAACAGCGGGCGGTCCTCGTAGATCTCCTTATGCCACACGTAGGTGTAGAAGGGAAAATCCAATGTGTAGTCAAATCTGATGCGGATCTTCATCCGATGCTCGGTTCTGTCGATCCTGACGCTCTTCTTGTTCACCGGCAGGTCGAGTTCCTCGGCCTTGGCGAGAATATCCCTGAGAATACGCTTGTCGTTATAATCCCGCCGATTGGCTCGGTCAGCGAGCTCCCGCACCCTTTTTTCAAACTCCCCCACTCTGGTGATAGCCGGTATGGCCTTGATGGAGATCAGCACCACCACCAGGAGCACCACCATGCCCACCAGGCAGCCCACGGGCACATCACCTCGCTGGAATCGCCACGTCCTCATGTTCATCCTCCGCGCCTATCTCCAGTGTACCCCGCCACATTTGTGGCCGGACACACTAGAAATCGTACCACCACTCACCGAATCAGGCGGAACTCGCGCTCCCAGCGGGTCTTGGTGAAGAAGTTGAAGAAGACCCCCACAAGCTGCCGCAGCCGATGGCCCAGCCCCCGCCACTGCCACTCGTCGCGTCCCGCCTCGTAGGACCAGTAGATGAGCACTGCCCGGCCCTTCACGTAGGTCAGCGGGACAGGTCCCCAGAAACGGGAGTCGAGAGAGTTGTCGCGGTTGTCGCCAAGGCAGAAAATGGTCCCTGGCGGGACGGTGGTAGGGCCGTAGTTGTCGCGAATCCTGCTCGAGGCGGGCACAACCGGCGAGTCGTCGAAAACCCTTGGGTCTTTGTGAACCACCATCGGCTCATCCTGCAGCTTGCCATTGATGTATAGCTCTTTGCGGCGCAGCTCGACGGTGTCGCCGGCCACCGCGACACAGCGCTTGATAAAATCGCGACGAGGATCTTCGGGAAACTTGAAAACTACGACGTCCCCGCGCTGCGGACCACGATAGGGAAACAGCCGGTGAAGCACGCTGCCAACATTGCCTGCAAAGATGAACTTGTTGACGACGAGGTGATCGCCGATCAGGAGATTGTCCTCCATCGATCCGGACGGAATCTTGAAGTTCTCGAAAACAAATGTGCGCACGAAAAGTGCGAGGATGAAGGCCACGAGTATGGCCTCGTAGTATTCACGTACCACTGATTTCCGCATCGATGAGCCTCCACGCGTCCAGTCATCCTACTCCAATCCGAGGCCGCCAGAACTCTTCCGCATTCCCGGAGGCTGCCAGACCTCGCGTCCTCGCGCATCGAGGCGGCGGGGGTCGGCCAACTGTCCACGGCCGTGAGCGAGTTGGCCTGCGTGGGCGATCATGGCGGCGTTGTCGGTGGTCAGGGCAGGCGCCGGCAGGAGAACCTCGACGCCGCTCTCACGTCCCCACTCGCCGAGCCGTCGCCGCAGGAGGGTGTTCGCTGCGACGCCCCCGGAGGCGGTGACCAAAGAAGGGCGATGCCGGGTCGCGAGCTCGGGCAGCGGGGTCAAGAGCTGGTCGACCACCGCGGTCTCGAACGACGCGGCCAGGTCGGCAACCGCCGCTGGTGGTTCGCCGGCAATGGCGCCGGCCCCTGCGAGGCCACGCTCACGGACCCGACGAATCGCGGCCGACTTGAGGCCCGAAAAGGAGAAATCGTGCGGAGCGTCCTTCAGCCGTGGTCTCGGCAGGGGTACTGCCGATGGGTCGCCGAGCCGCGCCAGCCGGTCGATCACCGGCCCTCCAGGGTAGGGCAGACCCAAGACCTGGGCCACCTTGTCAAAGCTCTCTCCGGCGGCGTCGTCTCGAGTGCGCCCGAGCCGGCGCCGTCCTCCGTTCTCCATCACATACCAGGCCGAATGCCCACCCGAAGCCACCAGCGCCAGAACCCGCTCGGGTTCGGGAAGGGCCGGCTCTCCGTCGAGGCTGAGAAGGGGCGAGACCAAATGACCCTCGAGGTGATCTACAGCCACCAGCGGCAAGCGCCGCCCCCAGGCCAGAGCGGCAGCGAAGCGGACCCCCACGAGGAGCGCCCCGATGAGCCCGGGCCCTGCGGTCACGGCCACCAGCTCCACCGGTCCTCCAGCGTCCTCGAGTGCGCGCTCCACCAGGAAGGGCAGGGCTTTCAAGTGCTCGCGGGAGGCCAGCTCCGGCACCACGCCCCCGAACGGGGCGTGGGCTGCAACCTGGCTGGAGAGAAAGCTCGTCTCCACCCGACCGTCGTCGTCTAACACGGCGACCGCGCTCTCGTCACAGGAGGTCTCTATTCCGAGTGTCCGTAGCATCTGTTCTTACCCAACCCCCGGCGGCGCCAGGCTAGCCCGAATTTCTCACCACCTCGCTACTGCGGCCCGTGATATGCCGCAATCTGCGGCGTTTTCTCGCCTCGGGGTGCTCGACGTACTGTCAAGTACGACTCCGCGCCCCTCGGACCGAAAACACCCCATCCCACGACATTTCACGGGCCTCGCGACACGACGTGGTGAGAAAAGCGGGCTAGGTCTTAACTGATATTCGCCCGCACCGGCACCTTGAGCTCCGGGAACTGGGAGTCGGTA
>DAOWFV010000092.1 GCA_030637805.1 Acidobacteriota bacterium
GATGGGCCGTTTGATTGGTCTCATCGACGAAGCGTTGCTCGAACGACCGCCTTCGGTACGACGGCAGTTCGGGATCTACCTTAATCTCCTGCGGTGGGCGCCGCTGGCGCGCTTCGGGGGGCCGTTCGAGAAACTGAGTGCGGACCGTCAGGATGCGGTGCTGCGCTGGTTTGAGAGCTGCCCGGTGGGGCTTCTCAGAGCGGGATTCTGGGGGCTCAAGGTGCTGATATTCATGGGCTATTACGGACAGCCGGAGACCAATGCGGTGGTCGGTTATGCGCCGGAGCGCGACGGCAGGGCAGGTCTTCATGGAAGAGCGTGAATACGACATCGTCATCATCGGTTCCGGCGCCGGCGGCGGTGCGGCGGCCAAGGAGCTGGCGCCTCTGTGCGCCGACGGCGTCAAGATCGCGGTCCTCGAGATGGGAGCGAAGCTCAAGGAAGAGGAGTACACCGGACGTGAGGTGGAGATGTCGCGCCGGCTCTACATCGATTCCGGGGGCACCCTGACCAAGGACCGTGCGATGACCCTGGCCTATGGCCGCGCCTACGGCGGCTCGACGGTGGTCTACACCGGGACCTCGCTGACCATGCCGGAGGAGGTCGTCGAGCGCTGGAACGTGCCCGGACTCGAGTACGAGGATCTCCATCGCCGATCCCTCAAGTACCTCGAGGAGAACAACGTTCACCTCCTGCCCGAGGACGAGCTCAACGACAACAACCGCCTCTTCCTCGAGGGCTGCACCAAGCTCGGCTACCACGTCGAGCAGTTTCCGATCAACGTCAAGGGTTGCCTCTCCTCGAGCCTGTGCAATCTCGGCTGCCCCAACCAGGCCAAGCAGGGTACCCACCGGGTTCAGCTGCCGCAAGCCGAGGCAGAAGGGGTCGAGGTGATCACCAACTGCCGGGTCATCAGGATCGCGGACAGGGTCTGCGAGACGGTGGTGACCGATCCTGGCTTCGGCGAGCCTTCGCCCTGGGCGCCGGGCGAGTACCGGGTCAAGGCCAAGGTGGTGGTCGTGTGCGCCGGCGGAGCGGTCAACTCGCCGGCCCTCCTGCTGCGCTCGGGATTGGGCGACCGTCTGCCGAACCTCGGACGCTACATGACCTTGCATCCGGCGCTGATTCTGGTGGGCGAGCACGAGCGCCCCATCACCAACTTCTATGGCCATCCCAAAAGCTATTACTGCGACGAGTTCTGGAAGAGCGACGCGTTCCTGCTCGAGACCTGCATGTACTTCCCCTTCGTCACCGCAAAGAACCTCATCGGCTTCGGCGGCGAGCACTCCGAGCTGATGCGCGCCTTCCCGCGGATGCAGATGATCCTGGTGCTCGCCCTCGACCCCGCGATCGCCGATAATCGGGTCACGGTGGACTCGGGAGGTGAACCGGTGGTCGACTACACCCTCACCGAGGGTGTCCTCGACACCCTGCACGCCTCCATGCTGGCGAGCACGCGGGTCTTCTTCGCCGCCGGCGCCAGGCGCGTGCACGCCCCCGCGGCCAAGACCTTCTTCATCGAAGCGGCGGACGCCGGCCGTATCGACGAGCTGATCCCGAGATCCAACGTCCTGCCCGGGAAGATCTCGATCACCAGCGCCCACCTCATGGGAGGCTGTCGAATGGGGCGTGACCCGGGAGACTCGGTCACCGACGGGTGGGGGATGGTCCACGGGACCCCGTGGCTCTACGTCGCCGACTCCAGCCTCTTCCCGCAGTGCTCGGAGATCAACCCCTACGTCACGGTCATGGGTCTCGCCGACCGGGTTGCCGAGGGGATCCGCAGCAATGCCGGGGATCTCCTGGCGTCATGAAGACGCGAGCCGCCAAGGCCGTCGTGCAGGCGCTGGTGGACGAGGGCGTTCGTCATGTCTTCGGGATCCCGGGGACCCACAACATCGAGCTCTATGACGCCCTCGCCACGACCGACCGCTGCGAGCCGGTGCTGGTGACCTCGGAGGTGGCGGGCGCCTTCATCGCCGAGGGGTACTCGCGCTCGTCGGACTCGGTCGGAGTCATCAACGTTGTCCCCGGCGCCGGCGTGACCTACAGCCTCTCCGGCATCGCCGAGGCGTGGATGGACAACACCCCGATGGTGGTGCTGGCAAGTGGTATCCGCACCGACACCTCGGCCGCTTACCAGCTCCACGCCATCGACCAGCTCGCGGTTCTGGGTCCGGTGACCAAGGCCGTTTTTCGTATCGAGCGGGCGGATGACCTTTACCCGGTGATTCGTCGCGCCTTCCAGATCGCCCGCCGGGGCGCGCCGGGCCCGGTTGCGGTGGAGATCCCGGCTCAGTTTTTCATGGACCGACAGGAGCTCGGAGAATATCGCTTCGAAAAAGATCCCGAAATCGGCGGCGAACCCGACCCGGGGCTCGTCGAGCGGGCGGCGGCGATGCTCGGCGAGGCCGATCACCCGGCCCTCTACCTGGGGAACGGCGCCGCCGGCGCCGCTGATCTTCTGGTGCCTCTGGCGGAGCAGCTCGGCGCCCCTGTGACCACCTCGTTCAGCGGTAAAGGGGTCTTCCCCGAAAGCCACCCGCTGTGGGCGTGGAGCGGCTTTGGAAGGCAGGCGCCGTCGTTCGTGCGCCAGATCATGGAACGCTGCGACTGCCTGCTTGCGATCGGCTGCCGGTTCGGTGAGGTGACAACCGGCGGCTACGGGATCGAGCCTCCCGAGGCCCTGATCCACGTCGACATCGAGCCCGAGGTCTTCAACCGCAATTTCGCCGCCGAGCTTTCGGTGGCCGGGGACGCCAGGCGATTTGTCGAGGCGCTCGGAAACCTGATCGAGGGAAGTCGTCCGTGGGTGAGCCTGGCGGAAGAGATTGCACGTGGGCACGCCCAGGTCGCGGCGAGGTGGCAGCGCCATGCGAGCGATACCCGGGTCAACCCGTACGCCCTCTTCGAAGCGCTCCAGCAGCACTGCGGTCCCGACGCGGTTTTCACCACCGACAGCGGAAACGGTACCTTCCTCGCCGTGGAGCACCTGCGGCTGGACTCGCCCGGGCGGTTCCTGGCGCCCACCGATTTCTCGTGCATGGGCTACTCGGTGCCGGCGGCCATCGGCGCCTGCTTCGCCAACCCCGGCCGCGACGTCGTGGCCCTGCCCGGCGACGGAGCGTTTCTGATGACCGGGCTCGAGCTCATCACTGCGGCGACCTACCGTGCGGCGCCGCTGGTGTGCGTGCTCGCGGACGGTACACTTTCGCAAATCGCCCAGTTCCAGAAGATGATGGTCAACCGCGAGACCGCGAGCGTGCTGCCGGGCTACGACCTCGAGGGATTCGCCCGTACCACCGGATGCCGGTACTTCCGGATCATCCGCGACTCCGAGCTCGACTCGATCCTGCCGGCCGCCCTCGATCTCACCCGCCGGGGCATCCCGGCCCTGGTCGAGGTCGCCATCGACTACTCGCAGAAGACCTACTTCACCAAGGGCGTCGTCAAAACGGTCTTTTCGCGTCTTTCCTGGGGCGACCGCGTAGCCAACGTCGCGCGGGCGGTTGGGCGACGAATCTTTTAGAATTCTCAATTCTCAATTCTCAATTTTGAATTGCCGCACATCAATCCGGGATTGTCAGCGTGTGTGGGATGGAATTAAGAATTGAGAATTCAAAACTGAGAATTCTTCCGGTCTTCACTCCTCTTCGAGCATCGCGGTGTACACGTTTCCGGTCATCTCGCTCGCGTTGAAGACGAGCCGGCCGCTCCCTACCTCGAGGGTCCATGCCCCCCTCTGGATGGGCGCCATCTTCATGGAGGATGCGTGCGCGTGCACGATGGGAAACGGGTCTCCCACTGGTTCCTTGGTGTCCGGGTCGAGAGATTGCGCCCACACGCACGTGAAGTCGTCACGATCCGAAAGGTGGTAGAGAGTATTCCCGTCCGGCGACCACCGCGGGGCGCCGACCCAGGTGTTCCGGCCGGCGATTTCGACCCACTCTTCCGGGGAAACGGGGGACTCGCGAAGGGGAACGATCGAGATGGCGACCTTCC
>DAOWFV010000176.1 GCA_030637805.1 Acidobacteriota bacterium
CAGATGAAAATCCAAGGCATCTTCAAGGAGCACGGAATCGAGTTCGCGCTGCCCAAGAGTGAGGTGCGATGGGTGTCAACGCCTGAGACGGGCCCGGATGCAGCCACGGAGCCAGACTGAATCCACCCACCCGACCAAAGTTTTGAGTTTTTAGTTTTTAGTTTTTAGTTGCTCGCTGCGCTCGCCCTGCATGACAGACGAACCTCTGTCCTGAGCGGAGCGCCCCGGGCGCGGAGTCGAAGGATCTCCTGAAGGAAGAGAGAGGCTACGAGAACAGCACTCTCCTACTTCAGGGGATCCTTCGACTCGCTTTGCTCGCTCAGGATGACAGTGGAAAAGGAGTCGTCACCGCGCCCAAGCGCGGGCAGTACACTTCAATACCCCCGCTCGCTTCCTCGCGCCGATAATTCCGAATTCCGAATTCCGAATTCCTAATTCCTCATTCTCCTTGACCTCTTTACTCTTGCCTGAGATGACCTCTTCTCCGGAACCCTGCTGCCGACAGGCCTATAATCCTCTTGTGACATCAGAGTGCTCGGCCACGTCGATCCCTGTAATTGCTGGATCCGGCGCGCGCGCGTCCGCGAGGGCCAAGGAAAACACTGACTCTCCGACGGGACCGGTGGCGAGAGCCCGACCATGAGGGGAATGGTCCTCCGCAGGTTGGCGACGCTGGTGCCGCTGGTCCTGCTCGTGGTCACCCTGACCTTCGTGGTGGTGCAGGCGGCGCCGGGATCCTACGCCGACACCATAGACAATCCGCGTCTGTCGCCCGAGACCAGGGAGCTGATCAGGGCGCGCTACGGTCTCGACCGGCCGCCCCTCGAACAGTACCTGAGCTGGCTCGGTGCGGTACTGACCGGTGATCTCGGGGTTTCCTTCCTCTACAAGGAACCCGTCTCCCGAGTGCTCATGCGGGCCCTGCCGCCCACCCTCCTGCTGGCGGGGACAGCCCTGCTGCTCGATCTCGTGCTGGGTCTGGCCCTCGCCCTGGCCGCGGCACGGCGACCGTTCGGATGGGCCGACCGCATCATCACCCTCCTCAGCCTCGGCCTCTACGGCATCCCCTCGTTCTGGTTGGCGGGGATTTTCATCCTCGTCTTCAGCTTGGTTCTAGGTTGGTTTCCTGCATCCCACATGCACTCGGTCGGAGCCGACGGGCTTTTCGATCTACTGCATCACCTCGCGCTGCCCGCCCTCTGCCTCGGACTGGTGGGCGCCGCGGGCACCGCCCGTTACCTGAGATCCACCCTCCTCGATGTGCGTGCATCCCGCTGGATGCTCGCCGCCCGCGCCCGCGGGCTTCCCCGCTGGCGCCTCCTCCTGGTCCACGCCCTGCGCCCCGCCCTGCTTCCGGTGGTGACCCTGCTCGGGCTTTCCCTCCCCATCCTGGTCTCTGGCTCAGTGGTGATCGAGACTGTGTTCTCCTGGCCCGGGATGGGGCTGGTGGCATACAACGCGGCAAGGGCGCGCGACATCCCCCTGATCCTCGGCGCCACGCTGGTGGGCGCCATTGCCGTGATCCTCGGGAATCTGGCGGCCGATCTCCTGTACGCGGTGGTGGACCCGCGGGTGCGGAGGGCGCGGTGAAGGCGCCGCGGCGCCTCGTGGTCGGCTCTGGCGGACTGACGCTGCTCGTCCTTGCCTGCCTCATCGGCCCCGTGCTTCTGCCCGACGCCGGTGACGGTGACCCGCGGCACGCCGCCCTCCTGCCGCCCGGCACCCGGGTCACGGTTCTGGAGCTTGCCGACGGCCGCACCCTGGTCTCGCCGAAGGTGAGTCGTGACGCGGAGACGATCAGCGTGCACGGCAAGCGGGGAACCACCGTGGTGCCCCTCGACGAGGTGGCTTCGGAGCGCGAGACGAGGCTGTG
Source organism: Acidobacteriota bacterium (assembly GCA_030637805.1). Taxonomy (GTDB): domain Bacteria; phylum Acidobacteriota; class Thermoanaerobaculia; order Thermoanaerobaculales; family Sulfomarinibacteraceae; genus Sulfomarinibacter. The sequence continues at coordinate 1,874 of DAOWFV010000176.1, forward strand.
GTTGGGGAGCGACCGTTTCGGCCGCGACGTTCTCCCTCGCCTGCTCCGCGGCGGTCGCATCTCACTGGCCATCGCCTTTCTCGGCGTCGCCGTCGCCCTGTTTGTGGGGGTTGGTGTCGGCCTCGCCGCAGCCACCGGCGGCCGGGTTGCAGACGCGCTCCTCATGCGCCTCGTGGACGCCCTCCTCGCCTTCCCGCTGCTCATCCTGCTGATGTTGGTAGCGGCGCTCTTCCGACCGGGACCCGCACTCCTGGTGGCGATCCTCGGTCTCAGCTCCTGGATGGGATTGGCGCGCATCGTGCGCGGCCAGGTTCTCTCGCTGCGCTCCCGAACCTTTATCCAGGCCGCCCAGGTCGCGGGCACCCGCCCGCTCCGCATCTGGACCCTTCACTACATCCCCAACCTGAGGGGCCCGCTCGCCCAAGACACCGCGCTGCGCATGGGCGACCTGGTGCTCGCCGAGGCCACCCTCAGCTTCCTCGGTCTCGGCATCCCCCCGAACCTGCCGAGCTGGGGCTCGATGATCGCGGATGGGCAGCGGGTGATGCTCGACGGCTGGTGGCTGTCGGTCTTCCCCGGCCTGGCGATCGCCGCGCTCGTGATCAGCCTGGCCCTGATCGGGGACGGGTTGCAGCAGATTGGTGAGGGGAGCGGGTAGGGCACATCAGTTTTTAGTTTTGAGTTTTGAGTTTTTAGTTGCTCGCTGCGCTCGCTCTGAATGACAGACATACTCCTTTGATCTTGAGCGGAGCGCCCTGCAAAACCACAAAGAAAACCGCAGATAACGGAGATCGACGCAGATTCGGAGGGAAGACAACGCAGAGACGCAAAGACGCAGAGACGCGAAGAACGGTCCCGACGCGAACCGGCCGGGCGCTTCGCGGTCTGAAGACCGCTAGCCCGGAGCGCGGAAGGGACCGCTCCGAACGCAAGCGTTCCTCACGTCTCCCTTCCCCGCCCCCGGCGCGCCTGCGGCGCGGCTGCCCGGCCTCGATTATTAAGCGGATCGATGATGACCGTTTGCAGAGAGAAAAGGACGACTGCCAGGGGCCTATTGGTGGGAGACGGAGCCGGCGCTCCAAGGGAGCGTCGGCCGGTGGGCCGGATGGTTGCGACGGAAGCTTGCTTCCTGAGCAGCCGTCCGGCCCACCGGCAACTGGCGGTCGTGAGACCGCCGGTTGCTCCGTCGGCGCAGGTGGACCTCCCAAACCCCCTCTGCGTCTCTGCGTCTTTGCGTTGTCTTCCGAATGAAAATCTGTGTTTATCTGTGTGATCTGTGGGCTTCTTCGTGCCGTCTTGGTGTCTTCGTGTCTTTGTGGTTCATTCCAGAGATGCGCTGCCGACCTTGCAGCGACCCTTTCCCATCGCGCTCAAGCGTGGGCACCTCGCCCCAATCTCTATAATCGCCTCCCCGCGTCGGTAAATCCGAAATCCGAAATCTGTGCCACCTCCGGTCGGCGCGCCCGCTCTGCTACTCTGCAGCGATGAGACGGAGTTGCGACTTTGGTCGGTTGCTGTTGGCGTGTGCGGCACTGTTTGTGGCTGCCGGCGTTGCCGCCGAGGAAGGGGTTCTGGTGCAAGAGATCGCAGCGGTTGCATCCGAGATCGAACCACAGCTCATCGAGGCTCGGCGCTGGTTCCACCAGCACCCCGAGCTCTCCAACCGTGAGGAGCAGACCGGGCGGGAGATTGCCCGACGCCTCGAGGCGATGGGCTACGGGGTGCAGACCGGGGTCGCCGGTCATGGCGTGGTGGCGGTGCTCGAGGGCGCGAATCCTGGTCCGGTGGTGGCCTGGCGAGCCGACATTGACGCCCTGCCGATCGAAGAGGAGGTCGACGTGCCATACCGCTCGGCCAACCCCGGGGTGATGCACGCCTGTGGCCACGACCTCCACACCACGGTCGGTCTCGGCGTCGCCGAGGTGCTCATGCGCCTTCGCGACCGGGTTCACGGTACGGTGAAATTCATCTTCCAACCGGCCGAGGAGGGCCCGCCGGCGGGCGAAGAAGGGGGGGGCCAGGCTGATGATCGCCGAGGGCGTTCTCAGAGATCCCGCTCCTGATGCCATCTTCGGGCTGCACGTGATGCCGACCCTCGAGGCGGGCACGGTGGGGTGGCGAGCCGGGGGCCTGATGGCGGCCGCCGATCGATTCCGACTGCGCATTCTCGGACAAATGACCCACGGCTCGGCGCCCGAGGGCGGGATCGATGCGGTCTACGTCGCCTCACAGGTGGTCAACGCCCTCCAGTCGATCTCCTCCCGCGAGGTCGACGCACGGCGTTCGCTCGTGATTTCGGTGGGCTCATTCAACGCCGGAAGCCGCTGGAACATCATAGCCGGCGAGGCGCTGCTCACGGGAACCGTGCGCACCCTGGATGACGAGACCTGGGCGGCAATCCCCGATAACTTCGAGCGGGTCGTGGCGGGCATTTGCGAGGCCCACGGCGCTCGCTACGAGCTCGAGTACCATCGCATCGCGCCGGTGACGATCAACGACGCGAGCCTGACGAGCTTTGCAGCCTCGTCCTTAAAGCGCAGCCTCGGACCCGAGCAAGCTCTCGAGGTCGAACCGATAATGGCCTCCGAGGACTTTGCCTACTTCCAGCGCGAGCTCCCCGGGGTCTACTTCTTCCTCGGGGTCGCGAACTCCGAAGAGGGATGGACCGACTATGTCCACACCCCGACCTTTCGGCCCGACGAGTCGGCGATTGTCACCGGGGTGACGGCGGCCGCGACCCTGCTCACCGATTTCACTGCGGCCGATCTTGTCGGACGATCGGATTGAGAACGCGCGCGGCAATCGTCGGCGGCGGCATCACCGGTCTGGCCGCCGCGACCTGGCTGCGCCGCGACCACGGCGTCGATGATGTCGTAGTGCTCGAGGCCTCCGACCGCGCCGGCGGCAAGGTGCGAACCGAGCTCGATGCCGGCTACACCCTCGAGTGGGGGCCCCAGGGCTTCCTCGACAACGCCCCGGACACCCTCGAGCTTGCGCACCTGAGTGGTCTCGGAGACGCGCTGGTGCGGGCGGACGAGGCCGCCGCCGACCGCTTCATCCTCCGCGGCGGCCGGCTCCGCCGAGTCGCCACCTCACCCCTCGCCTTCATGGCCTCCGACATTCTTCCCGTCGCAGGTCGGTTGCGGCTGCTCGGCGAGCCCTTCGCCCGCCGCCGCCCGGACCACGACGAGACGGTCTTCGACTTCGCCCGCCGCCGCATCGGAGGCCGTGCCGCCGAGGTGCTGGTGGACGCGATGGTCACCGGGGTCTTCGCCGGCGACTCGCGACAGCTCTCACTGGCAGCCACCTTTCCGCGCATGGCCGCTATGGAGGCCGAGCACGGCTCGCTGACCCGGGCAATGTTCGCCAAGATGCGCGAGGCGCGGCGGGCGGGCAAGAAGAGCGGAGGGCCGTCCGGCCCCGGGGGTACGCTGACCACCTTCGACAACGGTATGGAGCGGCTTCCCGGGCGTCTCGCCGAGCGCCTCGGGGAATGCCTCCGCCTCGAGCAGCCTGTCCGCGCCCTCCGCCGGGAGGGCTCGGGCTTCATCCTCACCACAGAGGCCGGCGAGCTCGCCGCGGAGAGCGTAATCCTGACCCTGCCCGCCGACGGCACTGCGCGTCTGCTCGCCGGGCCAGCGCCCGCTGCGGTGGCGCCGCTTGAGGGGATCCCGACCGTCCCCATCGCGGTGGTCATGTTGGGCTACAAGGACGCGGGGGTCTTCGATCGACCGGTGCGCGGATTCGGCTTCCTGGTGCCGCGCGGCGAGGAGCCGGGCCTCCTGGGAACACTCTACTGCCACGACATCTTCCCCGGGCAGGCGCCCTCGGGTTCTCTCTTTCTCCGCGTCATGGTCGGCGGCGCCCGCTCGCCGGAGGCCGCCGCCCTCGACGACGATGCGTTGCTCGCACAGGTGCGAGACGCCCTGGGACGCGTCCTCGGCGCCGACCCGGAGCCGGACAAAGTCTGGATCGTGCGCTGGGAGCGGGGAATCTCCCAGTACACCGTCGGCCACCTGGGCCGGGTGGCGGCCGCCGAGAAGGCCGCAGACGCCGCCGGCATCGAGCTCGCCGGCTCCCCCTATCGGGGGGTGTCGGTGAACGATTGCATCAAGCAGGCGAGGGCGGCAGCGACGCGAGTCGCACAGCGACTGCGTCGCTGAATTCTTAATTTTGAATTCTCAATTTTGAATTATCGCCGCCTCCCGGGGATCTGCAGCTAGCTGGCAAAATTAAGAATTGAGAATTGAGAACTGTGGTCAACGCGAAGCGTAGATCACGGTTGCCGCGACGGCGAGCCACACCACCACACAGATCAGCAACGGCCGATCGGTGAGCAGCGCGCGGGTCGGGCTCCCGCCGAGCTCGTGCCGGTGGAGCAGATAGAGGTAGCGGAAGAGACCATAGAGGACGATGGGCACCGTGGCCAACAGGCCCTCCGAACCAACGTTGGCCACCGTGTCGGGCGCCACCGTGTACAGGGCGTAGGCGATCACAGTCGCCCCGAGGACCACGCTGATGGCGCCGTCCACCATCGGTAGGGTGTAGTGACCGAGGACAACCCGGTGGCTGCCTGCATCCTCGCCGAGCACGACAAGCTCGGTGCGCCGCTTGCCGAGAGCGAGGTAGAGGGCCAACAGATAGGCGACCAGGAGGATCCACCTCGAAAACGGCACGTCGATCGCAACCGCGCCGCCCGCTACCCGGAGGACGAATCCCAGGGCCACCACAAGCACGTCCAGGAAAACCGCCCGCTTGAGAATGGCCGAGTAGAGCAAGACCAGCACCACGTAGGCGAGGAGCACCAACGGGAACCAGCCGCCGAGGGTGAGCGCGATGGCGATGGCAATACTCACCAGTGCCGCCGCCGTCGCCAGGGCCGATGCCACCGAGACCTCGCCTGCGGCAATCGGACGCTCCCTCTTGTGCGGGTGGGCCCGGTCCGCCTCGCGATCGATGACGTCGTTGACCAGATAGGTTGCCGATGACGCGGCGCAGAAGGCGGCCACCGCGAGCAGGCTGCGTCCCCAGGCCTCGGGATCCCCGGCCATCCCGGAAAACACGATGGGGGCGAGCACGAAGCCGTTCTTGAGCCACTGCTCAGGCCGCATGCTGCGGATGAGGGCCATTGCGCTGCTGGTCACACAGCCATTCTATCCCTTATCTCGGAAAACCGCGGCGCGCTACGCGCGCCGCGGTTTTCCGAGGCGGGGGGTCACGGCGCCCGCAGGGCGCCAGTAAGTAGGAGAGTGTTGAAATATCAGCGTCTCTCTTTCTTCGGGGGATCCTTCGACTTCAGCGTCACTGCGTGACGCCTCCGCTCAGGATGACAAGCTTCTCCGTCGCGCCCAAGCGCGGGTGACACGCCCCAATCTGCCTGGTCGTTTCCCCGCGCCGATAATTCAAAATTGAGAATTGAGAATTGAGAATTCCCAATCCGGCTGATGGCCGAGGCCTCGGTCCCCGACTGATCGGCCCTCCGGACGGCAATCGCCCGCAGCTGGTGGACGGCGAAGGCGGCCACCCACAGCAGCGAGCTCGCGACGTGGATCCAGACCCAGCGCCGCCGCCATTCCGGATCAACGGCCACCTGGAGGAGGTAGCCCGAGGCCGCCATGGGCAGGAAAAGCGCGGTCAAACCGACCCCCGCGGCTCGGTTCTTGCGTCCGTTCTTCAGCTTGCCGAGCACGTGAGCGCTCCAGATCAGACCCATGGCAAATACAAGCGACGGCGCCGCCAGCACGTGCAGGTGCTGCAGAAGGGGCTGCCACGGGTGGTTGACCACCGCCCACTCGTCCACCGGCTGCAACAGGTATCGCATCCAGGCGTAGACCAGCCCGGTGCCAGCGACCAAGACGTTGGCCAGATGGAGAAACACCGCTTGACATCGACTCACGGCGTCCCCTCTTCCGCCGCCACCGCGTGGATAGCCAGCACCCGGCGCACCGCCTCGGTCGTGGCACGGGCGGTGAGGGTGGCGCCCGTCACCGGCCGAATATCGCGTTTGAGGGCGAGGTCGTCGTCGAGCTTCTGCCCCTCGTACTGCTCGTACCACCCTCTGCGGGGCATGTACTCCAGCGGCTCACGGAAAGTCACGACCTCGACCCGGCGCACCGTGCCGTCCGCTCCGAGCACGACCATCACCGTCTCCGGCAGGGTGCGCACGCGATGGGTGTCGAGGTATGCCCACCCGCGTACGGCGCCGTCGCTGCCCCTCGCCACATAGCGGGTGGCAAGAGAGCTCGACACATCGGCGCCGCTTTCCTTGGCAATGCGGTTCCGTTGTTCGGCGCTCAGAAAGAGCGTCTGCCGTTCGGTGGTCGCGTCCGGGAAGGCCAGCTCCAGCGCCTCCTCGACGGTGATCAGGACCGCGGACCACGCGGTTCCGCACACCAGGAGCGCCGCGCTCGCCACGATCAAACGGATCAATCGGTTAACCCTCATCATCTCCTCAGAAGATGTAGCCCATCGAAAGGTTGAACTGGTCGACCCCGGTCTCCGCCTCGTTGTCGATGTTCTGGAACTCGGCCTTGAAGATCAGCTGCTCGATCGGTTGGTAGGCGAGCCCGAGCGTGAGCACCTGCACGTCATTGGCCGGGTTGGCCGACCAGCCCTCAGGCACCTCTTGCTGAGTGTTGAGCTGCTCCCAGCGCAGGTAGGGCGTAAGAGAGCTCTTGCCGCGCCCCGCCAGCACGTCGTATCCGGCCTGCAGATAGCCGCCCTCGAGGGTCTCGCCCACCGATTCAATCCCCTCGTAGCCGAGGGCCTCGTTGAGGCGGGCGACGTCGTCGAGCTCGGCGCGGGCCCAGAGACCACGCAGCTCGAGGCCGCGGTAGCGGTACTCCAGGTGCAGGTCGAAGATCGAGGTACCGACCGGAATCGAGCCTCCGTCAGCGTCCTCGAGGTCCTGACCGGAGTTACCGAAGTAGCCCGCAAGACCCGCCGTCAACCCCGGCACGGCGGTGTAGTCGAGGCGGCCGACCCAGGCGAAGTCCTCGGCCTTGGCCTTGGCCCCCTTTTGACGGCCCCCGCGCAGTCCCGCGGCCGAAAAACCCGAGGCGTCGAGACCATTGACCACATAGGTGCGGTAGTTGAAGCCGCCCAGCGCACCGTAGGCTCCGATGCCGTTCTCGCGCCAGGTGCTGGGAATGATCTGGCGTTCGGTGCGCGGTCGAACGGCGCCGAGATAGACCGTCGGCTCGTGGAGCTCGTTGAGCCAACCCATGGGCAGCAAGACGAGACCGGCGCGCAGGTTGAGCTGCTTACGGTAGAGGTAGTCGAGGTAGGCGAACTCGACCGACACCGAACCGCCGTTCGAGGTCGAGGCGTGCTCGTACTCGATCTCCGAGTTGAAGACCCAGCTGTCCGAGAACTTATAGCCGAAATACAAGACTGCCCGCAGGAAATCGAGGCGGTCGGTCTTTTCTGCGGGCAAACCGTCCTCGCGCTCGTCGTCGAAGAGCTCGAGCAGGGCCTCGCCGTATCCGCCGACGGAAACTCCCTGCTCCTTTGCGTAGACCTTTGACGCCGCCGGCCCGAGCCCCGAGTACTCGCCATCACGGCTCACCGTCATCGCCGCCTCCCCGATCTTCAGGTTTTCAACCTCGACGGCGAGGAGCTCCAACCGCCGTTCGATCTCGGCGAGCCGCGCCTCGGCCATCCCCTCGGCACGCAGCTCCTCCATTGCGGCCTTGAGCTCGGCGACCTCTCGCTCGAGACGGGAGACGGGGTCTTCCACGTCCTCCGCAGCGACCACTCCGGCCACCGTCAACATTCCAACAATCAGTATGAGACTCAGTCCGTCTCTCAGCAAATAAAGACACCAGCCCATCGATTCCTCCCCTCGATGCATTAACTCGGTTCCCTGCAACTCATCACGCCTTCGGGATTGCGCATTCGCGCGGACCGTGCCGCGCCCAGCCACACCACATCCGTTCCCTCTTCTCTGA
>DAOWFV010000196.1 GCA_030637805.1 Acidobacteriota bacterium
CCTCGAGACTACCCACCACGGGTGGTGGTGGGGGGAGTGGCGCGGTGGTCCGAGGCAGCAACTGGTTGGCGCCCATCTGGAAGTTCAGGGCGGCCTGGGCGAGTAGGGCGCCGTTGGACGCCTGCGTCAGGAGGTCATCCACCTCGGAGAGATAGACCCTGGCCTGGAGGACGTCCGCCTGGAGGATCATTCCCTGGGCGGCGTACTGTTCGGCCAGTCTCACATGCTCGGCGGTGGTCGCCCTGGACTTTTCTAAAAGCGCCTCATGCTCCCGCGCCTTGGCGAGGTTGACGTACGCGGTGATGGTTTCGAAGACCACGTGTTGGCGGGCGTGAGCCGATGTGTATTCCTCAGCGGTTGCCATCGATTCGGCCTGGCCGATGCGCGCTGCGAGCATGCCGCCGGTGTAGATCGGCTGAGTGAGTTCGAGGCTCGTGATCCAGGTGGTGAGAGGATCCGGATTGTTAGGGTCGGAGAGGAAGAACTTCTCCATGTCGAAGCGGCCCTGGTTGAGCTCCATGGCGAAGACCTCGGCCGGGTTGTTGGTGTAGCTGAAGGCCTCGCTCAGATCGAGCTGGAACCATCGGTGGCCCCGTGCCTGATCGGCGCGGGAACCTGCCGCCAATGCACGCTCCTGAGCCGCCAGTATCTCCGGGTTGTTGACCAGCGCCGCTTCCACCGCAGCGTCCAGAGTCAGTTCCTGGGCCATCGGCGCGGTGGCCGCAAGCAGAGAGAGCACAATCGTGAGAGGGTAGGCTCGCATAGCAATCCTCCATATAACCATTTAGGAATATACAGAGATTCTTCCGCCTGTCAACCCCTGAGGTCGCAGGTCACAGGTCACAGGCTGCATGTCACAGGCTGCAGGTCGCAGGTTGCACCAAGATGCTCGATTGGACTCCTGCGATGCCAGACCCTATTTGAAACTCCCTTGAGTTATTCGATGAAACTCGAGACCTGAGACCTGAGACCTTACCTGAGACCTGAGACCTGAGACCTTGCCTGAGACCTTACCTGAGACCTGAGACCTGAGACCTTAACTGATGCATCGCCGTCCGCAGCAGACACCCGGCGAGATATGCGGGCCCAACAGCTCGATTGAAGAACAGCCCGAGGTAGGTCAATCGAGATTCGCGACTTCGCGGTCGGCGCTGAACTCCTGCAACAGGAGGCGCGCGGTGGTGCCCCTTTCGACGCCGGCACTCTCCAACGCGAGCGTGCCTCCCATGAGTTCGGCGAGACGGCGGGAGATGGTGAGGCCGAGGCCGGTCCCACCGTGCTCTCGAGTGGTGGAACCGTCGACCTGGTAGAAGGAGGAGAAAATCTTCTCCAGCTCGGATTCGGAGATGCCGATACCGGTGTCCTCGACGGTAAAGACGACCTCCCCCTCGTTGGCGCTGCAGTCGATCGTGATCGTGCCGCCGCGCATGGTGAACTTCATGGCATTGGAGAGCAGATTGGTGAAGATCTGAAGGGTCCGGTCCGGGTCGGACCAGACCACCAGCCTGGTGTCGGGGCTGCCGACGCGAAATTCGAGGCCCTGACTCTTCATCTGGTGCTGGAACAGGGTCTGTAATTCCTGGAAAACGGTGCGTGCCGGTACCGGGGCGTGATGGACCTCGAAACGCCCGGCCTCGATTTTTGCCAGGTCGAGCACATCGTTGATGATGTTGAGAAGTTTCTCCGCGGACTCGTGGGCGATCTGCAGGAATTCCTGTTGTTTTTCGGGATCCTTCACCGTTCCGTCCATGATCAGGCGGAGGAAACCGATGATCGCGGTGAGTGGTGTCCGCAGCTCGTGGGAGGTGTTGGCGAGAAACTCCGACTTGAGCCGCGAGGCCTCGAAGGCCAGCGCCCGCTGCTCGTCCAGTTCGCGCACCAGCTGCGCAAGATAGACGGCACCGCCGAGAAGAAAGCCGACCTGGGTCAGCATGTCGACGTCCTCGGCGGCAAGATCGGGCGGGGCGCTGGAGGTCGTGAGGATGACACCCACCGAGCGACCGGCCGCCATCAGGGGTAGGTAGCTGAGATTGCGGATCTCATGCTCGGCCGCGAGCCAGTCGGCGAGCTCCTCGGGGAGGGCCTCCGCGGGCGTCGTGGCCTGGGGGATACCGTCGCGGAAGGCGAGCCAGCACGGATGTTCTCCGGCCCGGATGGGATGGAAACGCGCCTCTTCGAAGGCGTCGCCCCCCGGGCCCGCTCGAGCGGCAAGCTGAAGCCCGCTGCTGTCCGGGAGCGGCCGGTAGAGCAGCACAGAGCGCATGGGGAAGATGTCGCGGCCCAACTCGAGGAAGTGGTCGAGGATCCGCTGCTCCTCCACCTCGCCGGCCACCGTCTGCGCCACGTTCGAGAGGAAGGCCAACCGCGTCTGCCGTGCCTCGGCTGCGCGCCGCGCGAGCTGCAGGTCGGTGACGTCGGTCGCCACGACCTGGATCAGGGTCTCGCCAACCACCGGATCCACGACCGGGTGCATCTGCGTGTTGAGCCAGTGCACCCCTCCCTCGATGTCCTCGATCCGCACCACTTCCTCCCACGACTGGCGGCCCTCCTCGAGCACCGAGGGGATGGCGGCATAGACCTGTGGCCGGTGGTTGGGGTGGATCCGCTCCAGCCAGGCGGGGCCCTCACTGCCGTCTCCGAGACCGTGGGGCACCGCGAACAGAGTGCTTGCAGCCCGGTTGGCGTAGCGGAGGTTTCTTTCCCGGTCGACCGACAGCACCAGGACCGGAAGGGTGTCGAGGAGAATCTCCATTCTCCGGCGCAGGCGCTTGAGGCGGACGGCGAGAGCGGTCTGTGACTCCAGCAGATTGACGTTTTCGAGCACAGCCCCGATTGTCGGCGTTGCGAGGCTGAATGCGAGCAGCACATACCCCCACATGAACGGGCTGTCGTAGGGTTCCCGGGACCAGGAAAGGTCGACGTGGGCGAGGGCGGTGAAGAGGAAGCCTGCTCCGAGCCAGAGTTCACGGCGTTGGCGCTGCTCGCCCGCTCCGAGCAACGGTACCGCGGCGGCGAGGAGGAAGAGGGCGGCCAGGCCGGCCTCGACGGAATCAATGCCGAGACCGAATTCGGTTGTCGGTAGGCGCTCCAGGAGGGCCCAGATCACCACCGCGAACGCGAGGGCCGCCACGGTGCGCGACCTTCCCCTGCTCTGCCCGTGGTCCTCTCCGCCTCTGAAGGTGAAGAGGAGAATGGTCGCCGCCAGGGTCTGAGACAACACCCATGAGATACGGACGAAAGTGTCCCGGAGGTCCGGTGACAGGGCCAGCGCGTGCACCGTCAGCAGGAACGCGAAATGGCAGGCGATCGGTAGAAAGACGTTTTTCACCTGGCGGTCGAAGGGGTCGCCGAGGAGCCGCCAGCGGATGTGGAAGAACCAGGTGGCGAGGGCTGCCAGGAAGGCGTTGACCGCGGCCAGGAGCAAGAACTCCGTGTGGTCGCCTCGCCACTGGACCGTTACCTGGATTCCGGCGACGGCCAGACCCGCCACCGCCACACCGAGCACCGCCACCAGACGGGCGGCCGGCGCCATGATTTCGCTGGCGGCGAGTACGCGGCCGGTCTCCCTCTCGAAATCGTCGGCCGGAGCGCGGCGCGCGGGGCGTTTCTCGGGTTTCGGCACGACCCGAGTATACCGTCGGGTGTCGCCATTTTTCCTGAGCTTGAGTATTCCCGGTGTTCGAATTCTCAATTCTCAATTTTGAATTCTCAATTGCCGGCATCGTGACCGGCCGCAGGCACCGCGTCCCGAACAACGCGAGCGTTCCCCGCGCCGAAAATTCCGAATTCCGAATTCCGAATTTTCCCGTCGCTGAGCCTGCGGTCCAGATCAGTCGGGAGGATCGGAAGCGGCAGCGACCCCCCGGTAGTCCTCGATGACCTGCGCGGCATGCGTGTCGGGATCGACCTTCGGGTAGGCCACCAGGACATTCCCGTCAGAGCCGACGAGGTAGGAGATTCGTTTCGCGAACGGGATCAGGGTTCGTGCCGCGCCCACCGCTTTCGCCAGCTCGTGGTCGCGGTCCGAAAGCAGCCGGAAGGGCAGAGCGTTCTTCTCCGCGAAGCGACGGTTCGCCTCCGGAGAGTCATAGGAGACGCCGAGCACCTCCACCCCCATCCGTTCGAGCTCTTCCCAGCTGTCCCGCAGCCGGCTGGCCTCCAGCGTTCAGCCGGGGGTGTCGGCCTTGGGGTAGAAAAAGAGCAGAAACGGGCGGCCGGCGAGATCCGCAGTATTTACGGTGGAGCCGTCGTGGGCCTCGAGCTCGAAGGTAACGAAGGGCTGTCCAGCTTGCAGCATTTCCTCTTCTCCGTCGGCGTACCCGGTAGCGGTTAACAAAAGCGTGACGATAAAGACCACTTTCCACCGGGTGTGGCCGTTCGTATTCATGATATCCATGACACCAGGGAGAACACGAGCCGTTGTGATCGAAATTCCATGGGGAGTCCGGTTGCCTTGACCGGGCCCGAGAGGCCGCGGTAGGGTATCGGGCGAGCGAACGATCCGAGGAGGAATCATGGCTGGAAAGGCTGACATCGTGGACCGAGTGGCGGAACTCACAGGCTACCCCAAAACCCAGGTGGCGATGAGCTACGACCTTCTCTTCGAACTAATGTGTGAGGCGCTGATTGTCGATGACAAAGTGACGGTCCCGAACTTCGGCACCTTCCAGGTCTCCCAGCGACCCGCTCGTATCGGACGCAACCCCGCTACCGGTGAACCGATCAACATCGCCGCCTCGAAGAGTGTGCGCTTCAAGGTCTCCAAAAACCTCAAAGAGAGGCTCTAAAGCACCCTCCAGATCGCCCTATTGAGGTACCAACCGGCGTCCGAGCAGAAGCGAAATTTCCTCCTCGAGGGACATCGCCGGTTCCTCCTCGTTTCGCCGCCACAGCCAGTCAACCTTCACCTGTTGCCTGCTAACGTCGATGCCTGCCTCCATGGTCGCGGCGAGCACCTCGACGGGAACGCCGTGTTGCGCCTTCACACGGATGGCGACACCGTTCACCCGTTCCAGGCCGGGTTGGGTCCCACGCATGACCCAGGCCTGCTGCTGGTTGAACGCGGCCGTCAGGCGTCCCATCGGGGAGTTCCACTCGGCGAGGCGAGCCTCGGTGCGGGGGTCCGGCCGCGGTGCCAGCGAGATGCTTTTGAGGTTGAGGGAGAACTCCACATCGCCGGCGCCGGAAAAAACCGGCGTGGCGAGGATCGCGATGATGATGAGAGCACGTCGCATTATTCGTCCCAATCCCTAATGTAGTCCTTCTGTGCTTCGATGGCCAGGACAAGCTCCAAGCTCGGATACACTCCTCGGGTGAGGAGAGGGATCATCGGACTTGGGCTGGTGGCCGGGCTGGCGGCGGCCGGCCTGGCTGTGCCCGCACCAGCCGCAGAGGCCGAGACCGTTGATTACGAGATCGAGATCGCGCTCGACCCGCAGACCCACAGCCTGCAGGGCAAGGAGCGGGTGCGTTGGACCAACACCACCGGGGTGTCCACCGACGAGCTCTGGTTCCATCTCTACCTCAATGCCTTCGCGAGCTCGGAGACCACCTTCATGCGCGAGCTCGGCAGCGGGAACCTGCGCGACCGGGTTTCGCAGGCGGGAGGCTGGGGGTGGATCCAGGTTGAGAACCTCCTCCTCGACGACGGCACGGATCTGCTGCCTGCGATGGAGTTCGTGCGCCCGGATGACGGAAACACCGCCGACTTCAGCGTGATCCGCGTGCGGTTGCCCAGGGCGGTACGGCCTGGTTCGGCGGTGGAGCTGGTGATTGACTTCTCTGCCCAGCTGCCGTGGATCATAGCCCGCACCGGCTTTGTCGACGATTTCCACCTCGTGGGTCAGTGGTTCCCGAAGCTCGGGGTCTTCGAGGGTGAGCTCGGCTGGAACTGCCACCAGTTTCACGCCTCGAGCGAGTTCTTCGCGGACTTCGGTACCTACCGGGTGGCGATGACCGTGCCGGAGGACTGGGTGGTTGGCGCCACCGGGGTGGAGGTCGAACGGACGCCGCTGGAGGCGGGTGTGCGCATCGTGCACCGTGCTCAACGGGTGCACGACTTTGCCTGGTGCGCGGCGCCGCCGTCGCTGATGGAGATGGTGGAGGCCGACTTCGATCCCGCCCGGGATGTTCCGCTGCAGTGGCTCGAACGGGCGCGGGCTCTGCTCGGCTTGAGCGCTGCCGACCTCGAGCTGCCGCCCATGCGCCTGCGCCTGATCGTGCCGCGGGCCCAACAGGCCCTCGTCCCGCGCATGCTGCACGCCACCCGCCTCGCGGTCGCCTGGTACGGGCTTTTCTACGGACCCTACCCCTACCCCCAGCTGACGGTGGTGTCACCACCCCCGGCCGCGGCCGCGGCCGGCGGTATGGAGTACCCC
>DAOWFV010000125.1 GCA_030637805.1 Acidobacteriota bacterium
CGCGGGTTGGCCGGATCAGGCCACACAGGATCGCCAGGAGGGTGGACTTTCCGGAGCCGGTAGGTCCGGTGAGGACGAGGGCCTTACCCGGGAGCGCCGCGCCCGAGATGCCCCGGAAAACCACCCGCAGATCGTATCGCTTGGCGACGTCTGCGAACGCGATTTTGATGCCTTCCACCATCGCCCCGAACGATACCACGTGCTTCCATCCACCCACCGGTTCTCAGTTTTGAGTTTTGAGTTCGAGCGCCGGCGGCGAGCGAGCGAGCGAGGATCGCACGTCGCGGGCGGATGCGCACGGTAGGCGGGCATTCGGGCACGGGCAACGGGCCAGGATCGGGGAAAAAGAGTTAAGAGTAAGGAGAAAGCCAGTGACGTCTCTCTTTGGTGAAGCGGACAACTCAAAACTAAAAACTCAACACCCGCCGACGGGAGCGGATGTGTCCGCAGCCGGGGATCGCCGGCGAGCGGCCACCCGCTCATGGTGGTGAGTCACGGCGCCCGCAGGCGCCAGTAACGCAACACTACCCAAGACCCTCTTTACACCTAACCTCTCTACGTCTCCCCACCCATCCTGCGAGCGCGAGCGCGAACCCCGCGACGACCGCGGCCACGGCAATCAGGAACACCGACTGCGCGATGCCGATGCCACCCACCGGGACCATCGCCGCAACCATCACCAGGGCTACCCAGCGGCCGTGCCGACGCGCCAGGCGCCCGGTGAACAGCAGGGCCAGCAGCACGCCGGCACCCAGGATGAGGAAGATTCGACCGGTTCGCAAAGCCGAGCCGAACCACTCCGGGTAGACCCGGATCGGCAGCACGGTGGCCTCTTCGTCAACTAACAGGATCCGTGCCGCTAAAACCTGCGGCAACGATGCCACGCCGCCAGGGAGGCCGATGCGGACCGGCAGCGAGCCACGGCGGCTTGCGCTCTGACGGGCCTTGAGCTGTTGGCTGAGCTGCTCGCGTTGTGCCTCCTGCTTGGCAACCGTTCCTTCGGACACGTAGTCGGCGGCCGACTCCAGCGGAGCACGAGCCCCCAGAAACAACCCTCCACCCGCACCGACACCCCGACCGGAGAGCGGCGCGCTCACCCGGAGCACCCGGAATTCATCAGTGACCGGCCGGTAACGGGCGTTGGGCGGCAGGTAGAGGGTCCACAGGGCCTCCGAGACCGGCACGTCGAGGCCCGGCAGCGCCGGGCGCACCGTGCCCAGGCTCGGCACCTCCTCACCGCGGCGCAGGAGAACCAGTGAGATCTGCGCGCTGCGCTCGGCCCCGGCCGTGGGCAGGGGCACCAGCACCTGGTCTTGGGAGCGCTTGGGTCGCGTCGGCTGTCCGTCGACCATCAGCGACCACACCTCGACATCGTCCTCCAGGAGCAGCTTGAGGAACTGCTTGCGGTTGTTCCTGACCGCGAGGTCGAGCCAGGTGGCCTCGGTGCCGTTGGCCATGAGCACGGTCGAGGCATTGAGTCGCTCGATGATCGCGGTGAGAACCGCCGCGTCCTCGTGTTCGGTGATTGTGACTGTGGCGGAGGCCGGCGAACCGGCATATTTCAGGGCGGTTACCAGGTTGCCCCCGAAACCCCGCACGTCGGCCGGGATCTCGGTGACGTCGGCCGGCAGCAGATTCCCCTCCAACCCGAGCTCCACCTCTGCGCCCTCTGCCGCTACCGCCACCAGGCCCGACTCGCGCTCGACCCCGACGGGTTCGAAACGCGGTACCGCAACTTCGCCCGATTCCACATCGTAGCTCCCGTCGAATGTAACGACCAACCTCAAGGGACCGTCCGCGGGGGCCGCCAACCGAACGCGCAACACCCTCGAGCCCTCGCGCTGCAGAACCTTCCAGCTCTCCAGCCCAGGCATCTGCGCGTCGAAGATCTCGATGCCCTCTTCGAGCCCGACCTCAAAGTGACTCACCTCCGCCACCCTCACCTGGTAGTCGTGGACCAGCATGCCGCCGATCACACCGTCGCCGAGGTCGAGGAACTGGTAGGCGCTGAGAAGAACCCGCGGCTCGAGCCGAACCTCCTCACCCCTCTCAGCCTCGGCCGTGCGGAAAGGGAGCGTGTAGCGCAGCGTCGCACCACCACCCGCCAGGGCCGCAAAGACCCTGCCTGGACGAGCCCGGTAGGCGAGGCCGCTCTCCACCTCGAGGTCGCGCAGGGCCGGCCCTGCGGTGACATCGAGAAGATTGAGGGGAGCGTCGGGCAGAATCAGGGCGAGTCGGTTCTCGCCGGGATGGTCGGAGGCCTCGAAGACCAGCCGCGCGCGCAGCTCGTAAGTCCGGGGGCCGCGGGCCAGAACCTCCAGCCTTCCGTTCTCGCGGTTGAGGACTGCGCCGCCACCCTCGAATCGCACCACCGAACCCTGCGACCACAGGGGAAGCCGAACCCAACCCTCTTTCAGAACCTCGAGGCGCACTACGGCATCGAGGGTCAACAAGCCTGGATCCAGCCGTCCGCTGTACTCGGCGGAGCGGAGAAACGCCTCCCGTGGTGGCTCCGGCCCAGGTGTCGGCGCCGGTCGCGCACCCTCCACCAACTGCTTGAAGTCCTTCCACGAAAGGGTGACCTCGGTGTCGCCGAGATCGGGAAGCACCGACCGCTGCTGCGCGGCGAGCGGAAGGGCAACGGCCGGAACCAGCAGGAGCAGAATGATCGCGCGACGCATCAGAAGCTCCCACCCGGCCGGGGCCGTTCGCGAAGTTGTGCCAACAGCGCATAACCCGCCCGGGCCGCCGCACAGGCTACGAAGAAGGCAATCCGATGGCCCGCCGAGGCGAGAAACACGGCCAGCAGGGCGAGACCGGTCATGCCCAGCCCGGCCCAGCGGACGCGGCGGTCGAGATCC
>DAOWFV010000167.1 GCA_030637805.1 Acidobacteriota bacterium
CAGTCCTGCGACTCGGTGCCGCCGGCGCCGGGATGGATCTCGATGAAGGCGTTCGACTGGTCGTGCTCACCGGTCATCTTGGCCGTCAGCTCGACCCGGTCGAGGAGCGGTGTGGTCTTCTTGAGCGCCGCGCCGAGCTCGGCCCCGGCGCCCTCCTCCCCGTCGCGCACCATCTCGAGCAACACCTCGAGCTCCTCGTGCGCCTCGCTCAGGGACTCGGAGGTCGAGAGCTGCTGCTGGATCTGGGACCGCCGGCTCATGACCTGCCGCGCGCGGTCCTGATCGGACCAGATGTCGGGATCCTGGGCCTCGGTGTCGACCTCGGCCAGCTCCTCTTTCAGCGAATCCTCGTCAAAGGTACCCCCGCAGGCGCTGGATGCGCTCCTTTTCTGCCTCGCCGGTCTGGATCAGTTCTTCAATCATCTTCGCCTCTCAGGGGTTCGCTTCCGTCACACCAGGCAGCTCATTCTATCCAACAATCGATCGAGCCGCTAGCTTCCCCGGGGCGGGTAAAGGGGTTAAGGGTTAAGAGTAAAGACCTGAACGGTACGTCTTGAATGTCTCACCAGCCTCCCTGGAACGTCTTAACTCTTTACCCTTAACTCTTTACTGTGCGGCGCGGCCGCCGACGCAGTCGCGATCCCACGAACATCAGCACCGTCGTGACCGCGCACAGCATCGCCCACCAATCCCCGAGGCGGGCGCGCGGCGTGAGGCCCGTCATCGGCTGCACACCATCAACCAAGATCCCGCTTTCTCCGACCTCGAGCCGGGAGACCACCCGTCCTGAAGGATCGATAAAGCCGGAGATCCCGGTGAGGGCGGCGCGCACGAACCAACGTCGGTTCTCGGCCGCACGCAGGCGGACCTGGGCGAAGTGCTGGCGCGGCGCCCACGAAAACCCGTACCACCCGTCGTTGGTCAGAGTCGTCAACACTCGAGCGCCGGCCCGGACCTCGGCCGCGGCATGGTCGGGGAAGACCACCTCGAAGCAGATGGCAACTCCCAACGGCGCCGTCGCCTGAAGCACCGACGGCGCTGCGCCGGGTGTGAAGGCGCCGACCTCGCGCACCAACGACTCGGTGAAGGCGAAGCGCGCCCAGCGCGGGACAAATTCGCCGAAGGGCACCAGGTGGACCTTATCGTAGCGCTGCGGCGAGACGCCCCCCGGCGTGACCAGGTAGGCCGAGTTGGCGTAGCCGCCGCCGTCGAGCGAGGCCACCGAGTTGAGGACGATTTCCACCCCGAACTCGCTCGCCATCCCCTCCACTGCCTCGCGGTAGGTTGGATCGTTGTCCAGACGGTAGGGCACCGCGCTCTCCGGCCACAGGATGATGTCGGCACCCTGTACGGCGGCGGCCGCGGTCATCGTCCACACCCGCTCGGCGATCTCCCGCGACTGCGAAGGATCCCACTTGTCCTCCAATGAGGTCCCGGGCTGGAGCACCGCCACCGCTATGGCCTCGCCCGCGGGCGACGGCACCGGTGCGGCGAGCGTTGCAATACTCAACAGGCCGGATGCGACGATGAGCGCGATTCCACCGCTGCGGCGGGTGGCGGGCCGCGCGAGCCCCCACAGACCGGCGCCGGTGGCGACCGCCCACCACCCGAGCCCGGTCGCCCCCCACACCGGCAGCGACGCCATCAGCCATGGCCAATCGACGAACGCCGACGCGACGCCGGTCCAGGTGAAGCCGTAGGGGGGGAACCGCTGCAGGACGACAATCGAAATCAATACCGACGGGAAGACCCAGATCCTCCATCCCGGAGGCGCCAGCGACGCAACTCCGGCTGCGAGGGCCCACAACAGGCCGAGGTACGCCCCCATGCCAACGAGGCAGCCGACCGCCAACGGTCGCGGCAGCCCACCGTAGTGGTGCATCACCGGCACCACCCAGTTGGTGGTGACGACCCAGAAGACGGTGCCCGCGAGCCAGCCCAAGAGCCACGGCCGCCAGCGATCCGGACCGCGCTCGATCGCCTCCAGGAGAAAGATCGGAAACAGGAGGGCGAGCGGCCCGAGACCAGGCCCCGGCATGGCGAGCGCGAGCGAGAGACCCGAGAGAATCGCGAACAGCCAGGGTAGCGCAAGCTTCATGGGGAGGAGTATACGAGAGGAGAGTTTTGAGTTGAGAGTTGAGAGTTGAGAGTTATGAGTTCACCCACCCTGCACGTGACGACGCACATGCACGCGGGAGGGTTGGTGGCAAATTCGAAATTCGAAATTCGAAATTCGAAATGGGTGTGCGGATGGAAATTCAGAATTCCGAATTCAGAATTCCGAATTCTTCCTCGATGGCCGCCGTGTGCTCGCCGAGCCTCGGTGCGGGCTGGGTGGGGGTTCG
>DAOWFV010000076.1 GCA_030637805.1 Acidobacteriota bacterium
TACATGTTCCTCCTCGATACCGGCCAGGCGCGGATCCTCGGATCGAGCCCCGAGATGCTCGTGCGGGTCAGCGGCGAGACCGTTTCCACCTGCCCCATCGCCGGAACCCGCCGGCGGAGCCGAGATCCGGCGGAGGACCTCCGCCTCGAGAAGGAGCTGCTGGCCGATCCCAAGGAGCGCGCGGAGCATGTGATGCTGGTGGATCTGGGCCGCAACGACGTGGGCCGGATTGCCGAGCCGGGCACGGTTCGGGTGGTTCGCGAGATGGAGGTGGAAAGGTACAGCCACGTCATGCACCTGGTGAGCGAGGTTGAGGGGCGGTTGCGCAAAGGCCTCGACGCGTGGGACGCCCTCTTCGCGTGCTTCCCGGCAGGTACTCTCAGCGGTGCGCCCAAGGTGAGGGCGATGGAGCTCATCGATGAGCTCGAGGAGGTTCGCCGCGGCGTTTATGGCGGCGCGGTTGGCTATCGCGATCTGCGTGGCGACGCCGACTCCTGCATCGCGATCCGAACCCTGGTCGAGCGCGGCGGCAGTGTGCAGATCCAGGCCGGGGCGGGCATCGTCTACGACTCGGTCCCAGAGTCCGAATTGGCCGAGTGCGCGAGCAAGGCCGGCGCGCTGGTCGAAGCCGTGGCCATGGCCGAAGCGGCAGCACAAGGTACTGATTATGACGTCTGATTACCGAATTTCCCGTTCGATACCCGGTCGACGTCATTGCCGAAGACGCGCGGCCGTAATTCCGAATTCCGAATTCCGAATTCCGAATTCTGTTGTCCGTGGGAGTCGGCCATGATCCTCATGCTCGACAACTACGATTCCTTCACCTACAACCTGGTGCAGGAGATCGGCGAGATCTCTCCAGCCGAGATCACGGTCGTCCGCAACGATGAAGCGACCGCTGAGGAATTGATGGCGCTCGAACCGCAGGCGGTGGTCATCTCCCCGGGGCCGGGAATTCCGGAGGAGGCCGGCGTCAGCATGGATCTCGTGCGCGTTGCCGCCGATATTCCGCTGCTCGGAATCTGCCTCGGCCACCAGGCCCTGGCAACGGTTCACGGGGGGCAGGTGACGCGCGCCGCGGAACCGGTGCACGGCAAGACCTCCTGGATCCAACACGACAGCAACGGGCTCTTCGAGGGCCTGCCAAATCCCTTCGAGGCGACCCGTTACCACTCTCTGGTGGTGGAGCGGGAGAGCCTTCCGGCCGGGTTCGCGGTGACGGCCTGGACCGATGACGGCGTGGTCATGGGTCTCCGGGATCGCGATCGACTCCATTTCGGCGTCCAGTTCCACCCCGAGTCCTACCTGTGCACCGAAGGCGAGCACCTGCTGGCGAACTTCCTGAGAGTGGCGGAAATACCGCTGCGGCCGAATTGGGAAGGTCCAGGTAAGTTTTGAGTTTTGAGTTCTTAGTTTTGAGTTTCGGAGCACCTCGTCTCGGTGCGGGGCGGGTGGAATCCCGAATTCCGAATTCCGAATTCCGAATTCGAACCAAGCGATGAATACCATGAACTACAAAGCTCTTCTCAACCGCCTGATGGCCGGCGAGGACCTCGCGCCCGCGGAGGTGGAGGATTTCTTCGGGGCGGTGATGGATGGCGGCGTCGACGGCTCGGTGACGGCGGCAATCCTGGTGGCTCTGCGCATGAAGGGCGAGACCGGCCCGGAGGTGGCGGCTGCGGCGCGTGTCATGCGCGCCCGCTCGCTGACTGTTCCCATCAGGGATCCCGAGCGAGCTGTCGACACCTGCGGTACGGGAGGGGACGGAGCGGAGACCATCAATATCTCCACCGCCGCAGCGCTGGTTGCGGCTGCGTCCGGCGTGCCGGTAGCCAAGCACGGCAACCGCTCGGTCTCCTCCCGCTGCGGATCGGCCGACGTGCTTGAGGCGGCCGGCGTGCGGCTCGACATCGGACCCGAAGCGATGGCGCGTCTGCACGACGACGTAGGCATCGCATTCCTCTTTGCTCCGCGGCTCCACCCGGCGATGAAGGCGGTGATGCCGGTGCGACGAGCGCTCGGCGTTCGTACGGTCTTCAATCTTCTCGGCCCCCTCACCAACCCCGCCGGTGTCGGCCGCCAGGTGATCGGTGTGTGGGGGCCAGAGGTGCAGGGGCTGATGGCCGTGGCGCTCGCCGAGCTCGGGACACGGCACGCCCTGGTCCTCCACTCCGACGACGGTCTCGACGAGCTCTCGGTAAACGCGCCGACGAGGGTCATCGAGGTGCGTGACGGCGCCGTTGTAGGTGATTCTGTCGTGGACCCCGCCGAGCTCGGCATCGAGGTGAACGACTCGGATTCCCTGAAGGGCGGCGACGCGGCCGAGAATTTGCGCCGGCTGCGCCTCATTCTCGGCGGCCGTGAGGAGTCGGCGGCAGCGGAGGCGGTGGCCCTCAACGCAGGGGCCGCGCTCGTGGTGGCGGGTACTGTGGCAGGACTGCGGGAAGGTTTCGAGCGCTGCCGCGAGGTCGTGCAGTCGGGCACGGCGCTCGCTCGTCTCGAGGAACTCGCGCGACGTTCGACGAAGATGACTGCGGATGAGTGACACGGTCCTCGACGAGATCGTTTCCGCCGTCCTTCGGCGACTCGACATCGCACCCGAAGCTCCGGGTCTGGAGGATGCCGCGCGTGAGGCGGCCGACTTGCGACGAGCAGGGGGGCTGCGGTCCCTGCGATCGGCCCTCGCCGGTCCCGGGGCGGCGGTGATCGCTGAATGCAAGAAAGCCTCACCCTCTGCGGGCATCATTCGAGCCGACTTCGATCCGGTGGCGCTGGCGCTGGCATTCGCCGAGGCCGGAGCCGCAGCCATCTCGGTGGTCACCGAGCCCGATTTCTTCGCCGGCGATCCGGGTTCCCTGGCCGCGGTGCGCGCGGCGGTGGACCTGCCGGTGCTGCGCAAGGACTTTGTTGTTTCGCGGCGGCAGCTCCTGGAGACGGCGGTGCTTGGCGCAGATGCAGTTCTGCTGATCCACCGCCTTCTCGACCCGGGGGTGCTCGCCGACCTCCTGGCAACCGCGGGCGAGCTCGATCTGGAGGTGCTGTTGGAGATCTTCGCTGATGAGGACCCGGGCACTGCGGTGGTTTCGGGCGCCCGGATCATCGGCGTCAACGCCCGCGATCTGGAGACCTTCGAGGTGCGCCTCGACAGGGTGGAGGCGATGGCGTTGAAGCTACCCACGGATCGAGTGCGGGTCGCCGAGAGCGGTATCCACGATGTGGGGACCCTCGCGCGCCTCGCCGAGGCCGGTTATGACGCTTTCCTGGTGGGAGAGCACCTCGTCCGTGCCGACGATCCCGGTGAGGCGCTGCGAAGGTTGCTGGGATCGGAAACAGATCCGTGTTGATCAAGATCTGCGGCCTCACCCGGACCGAGGACGCCGAGGCTGCGGTGGCTGCCGGCGCCGATCTGCTGGGTTTCATATTCGTTCCGGGAACCCCGCGCGCCCTCGACCCGGAACGCGTCCCATGGATTCGTGAGGTGGTGGGCGCCGAGAAGGTCGGTGTCTTCCGCGACGCTCCCCTCGACGAGATCCTCGCGGTGCGCGACGCGCTGGAGCTCGACCGGGTCCAGCTGCACGGAGACGAGCCCGAGGCCTTCCTCGACCGCCTCGACTCCGGCACCCTCCGCCGGGTGTGCCCGGGAGATGATATGGATTGGCAGTGGGTTGCCGATTTGGGCCGGCGCTGCCTGCCGCTCCTCGACCCCGGCGCAGGAGACGGGAAGGCATGGGCCTGGCAGGCCCTCGCCGAACGACCGTCGGGGATCTCCTTTGGTCTCGCCGGCGGTCTCACCCCCGAAAACGTGGCGGAGGCGGTCCGGCTGGTGCGCCCCGTTTTGGTGGACGTGTCGTCCGGTGTCGAGAGCGCCCCCGGGATCAAGGACCACACAAAGATCCGCGACTTTGTCGTCCGCAGTAGACATCCGGTGAGATAAGCGGACCAGACCCTACACTCGAATCTCAAAACTCTGCATCATCCGACACGTAAGAGACCCGAGGGATGAAGGAGGAATCTAGATGATCACACGCCTGTCCATCTGTCTCTTGTGTGTCGTTAGCGTCGCCTGTGCACCGACCGGATCGGTGGACAAGGAAGCCGCCGACGGCGGCGCCTTCCCGGAGCTTCGCGGCCCCTACCTAGGCCAGAAGACCCCCGGCCTGGAACCCCGGCTCTTCGCTCCCGGTATCGTATCCACCGGGTTGCCGACCCGCGACGTTGCAATGACGCCCGACGGGAAGGAGTTCTACTTCGGCGTGACGCTCGGCGGCCACTCGATGATCATGGTGACCAAGCAGGTTGACGGCATCTGGACCGAGCCGGCGGTGGCGCCGTTCTCTGGCCGCTCCAACGACCTCGAGCCTTCGATCTCGCCGGATGGGCAGCGATTCTTCTTCCTTTCGGCGCGGCCGCCGGAGGGTCAAGAGGAGAAACCGGGTTGGGCATATCAGGACATCTGGGTCATGGACCGCGTCGGAGACGGCTGGAGTGAGCCCTCCAATCTCGGCCCGCCGATCAGCTCCGACGCGCCCGAGTATTACCCGTCGGTCACCGAGGACGGGACCATCTATTTCACGCGCGAGGGTCCCGATCGGGTGTCATCGACCTACCGTTCGCGTCTCGTGGACGGCGCGTATGCCGAGCCCGAGCTGCTCGGCCCGCAGGTCAACTGCGGCGAAAACCGGTTCAATGTCTTCGTCGCCCCTGACGAGAGCTTCGCAATCGTCCCAGCAATGGGCCGCGAGGATAGTCTTGGCGGAGTCGATTACTACGTGGTCTTCCGCTCGGAAGACGACACCTGGTCCGAACCGATCAACATGGGTGAGGTGATCAATCAGCCGGCGGGACGCGAGTGGTCGGCTTCGCTCTCGCCGGACGGTAAATACCTGTTCTTCATGTCGTCTCGAACTATCGGGGACGAGGGACCAGACCTCACCGGGAGCACGATCTCCGAGCTGTTGACGGTCTCCGCCCAGCCCGGGAAGGGCTCCTCGGATATTTGGTGGGTGAATTCGAAGGTGATCGAGAAGTTGCGACCCTGACGCGATCGAGAAACCGGGGCGCGGTACCATCTCAGGCTACAGGATTCAGGTCTCAGGTCTCACAGGCTCCAGGTCTCAGGTTTCAGGGATCAGGGATCAAGTCACAGGTCTCAGGTCTCAGGTCGCACAGGTCTCAGGCTTCAGGTCTCAGGTCCCATTGAAAAACTCACGAAAGTTGCAGAAGAGGCTTGACATCGCAGGAGTCCAACCGACGAGTCTGGTTCGACTTGCGATGTGCGATGTGCTTCCTGAGACCTGAGACCTGCGACCTGCGATGTCCGACCTGCGACCTGCGACCTGCATCCAGCATCCTGATCCCCTCTGAAGCAAGAGTCGGGTAGAATCAATCCTCCGATGAAGACCCTGCCCGACGATCGCGGCTATTTCGGCGACTACGGGGGCCGCTTCGTACCCGAAACCCTGATGGCGCCGCTGGCCGAGCTCGAGCGGGCGTACAGGAAGGCGAGCCGCGATCGTGCCTTCCAAACCCGTCTCGATGATCTGCTGCGGAGCTATGTCGGTCGCCCGACACCGCTGTACCTGGCGCGTCGCCTGTCGGCGGGACTCGGTGGCGCCCGCATCTGGCTCAAGCGCGAGGATCTCTGCCACACGGGGGCGCACAAGATCAACAACGCTCTCGGTCAGGGTCTTCTGGCGTGCGAGATGGGCAAGGGCCGGGTGATCGCAGAGACCGGCGCCGGTCAGCACGGCGTGGCGGTGGCGACTGCCGCGGCCCTTCTCGGCCTCGAATGCCGGGTCTACATGGGTACGGAGGACATGCGTCGCCAGGAGCTCAACGTCGTCCGCATGGGACTGATGGGCGCCGAGGTGGTTCCTGTGGAGGCCGGGTCCCGCACCCTCAAGGACGCCATCAACGAGGCGTTGCGTGACTGGGTGACGAACGTCAGCGGCACTCACTACATTCTCGGGTCGGTGCTCGGGCCCCACCCCTACCCGATGATGGTGCGCGATTTCCAGACGGTGATCGGGCGCGAGGCGTTGTTGCAATTCCGAAAAGCGGCACGCACTCTGCCCGATATGGTGGTCGCCTGTGTTGGGGGCGGCTCCAACGCCGCCGGGATATTCACCGCGTTCGTTCCGCACGAGAACGTGGGGCTGGTCGGGGTGGAAGCGGGGGGACGAGGACTCGCGCCGGGTGAGCACGCCGCGCGCTTTTCCGGTACCGGCGCTTCCGGAATCCTGCACGGCACCCGCACCCTGGTGCTTCAGGACGACGACGGACAGATTCTGGATACCCACTCGGTGTCGGCCGGGCTCGACTACCCGGCGGTGGGTCCGGAGCATGTGCAGTGGCAGGAGAGCGGACGGGTTACCTACACCAACGTCGACGATGAGGAAGCGATTGCTGCCTTCCACGTGCTGGCCGAGAGCGAGGGAATCGTGCCGGCGCTCGAATCGGCGCACGCGCTCGCTTACGCCATGAAGGTGGCGCCCGCGATGCCTCTCGCCACCAACGTCCTCGTTAATCTCTCCGGGCGCGGCGACAAGGATCTCGGCGAGGTCGGGCGGGTGGAGAGGGAAGCGCCGTGAACCGCCTCGCCGCGGCGTTCCGGGTCGCCAGACGCGAGAAGCGTGCCGCCTTCGTGGCCTACGTCACCGCCGGCGATCCGACCCTGGCGCGCACCGTCGAAATCGCCCACGCCCTTCAACGGGCGGGCGTCGATGTCCTCGAGCTCGGTGTGCCGTTTTCAGACCCAATCGCCGATGGCCCTACCAACCAGCGCGCGGCCGAGCGGGCCCTCGCCTCGGGCGCCACCCTGAACGGGGTGCTGGCGGCGGTGAAAATCTTGCGCGAGGACTGCGAGCTTCCGATTGTCCTCTTCACCTATGCCAACCCGGTGCTGCGCTACGACATCTCGCGCTTTGCCGAGGACGCGGCCGCCGCAGGTGTCGACGGGGTGCTCTTCACCGATGTTCCTGCCGAGGAGATGGGGCCCTTCGAAGGGCCACTCGATGAAAACAGCCTCGATCTCGTGATGCTCGTGACCCCCACATCGACCCGTCGGCGCATGAAGGCTGCGGGCCGCCTCGGCGGCGGCTTCCTCTACCTGGTCTCACGCGCCGGCGTCACCGGCGCCCGTCCCGATCTCTCTGCCGATCTTGCCGACAACATCCGCGCGGCACGCAGGGCCTCGAGTCTGCCGGTGGCGGTGGGTTTCGGAATCTCGACACCGGAACAGGTGGCGAAGGTCGCCGCCCTGGCGGACGGCGTGGTGGTGGGCTCGGCCATTGTCAGCCACATTGGCGCCCTGGGTGACTGCGACGAGCTGGCGGACGAGGTCGAGAAGTTCGCGTCGGAGTTGGTCCAGGCGTGCAGACGATGACTGAGCAATTTCGAATTTCGAATTTCGAATTTCGAATTTTCTGTTGTTTGCATCCAGCGGCATCCGGGCGGCTGGGTCATTCCGAACTCCGAATTTCGAATTCCGAATTCTGAGCTCCATGGGCCGGCCCAAACGTCGCCGTCTCGGTCAAAATTTTCTGGTCGACCGGGACGTCGCAAAGCGCATCGCCGCGCTGCTGGCTGACGATCCGCCGCGGGTTCTCGAGATCGGTCCCGGTCGGGGTGCGCTCACGGAGCCACTGCTGGAGAGGTTTGACCGTGTCCTCGCCCTCGAGATCGACGAACCCTTGGCGGCGCAACTATCCCGGTCCTTCGTCGGGCGCGGGCTCGAGTTGCGGCATGCCGATGCTCTCAGCATCGATCTTGACTCTCTGTTGGCCGCCGAATCGCCGTGGCAGGCGGCCTCGAACTTGCCGTACTCGGTGGGTACGGCGATCCTGCGCCGCCTGCTGCCGCGCCACGATCTCTTCACGCGGATCGTGGTGATGCTGCAAAGCGAGGTGGCGCGCCGGGTGGTGGCCGAGCCCGCAGGAAGCGGCCACGGTTTGCTCGCTCTCGAACGCGCAGCCTATGCTGATGCCCGGCTTCTCTTCGAGGTACCCGCTCGCTCTTTCCGACCGCCGCCGAAGGTGGTCTCGAGCGTGCTCCAGCTCGACCTTCGACGGCCGGAGCACACAGCCGATGAGCTTTCGGCCGCATTTTCGCTCGCAGCCGGCGCCCTCACCCGGCCGCGCAAGGTGCTGACCAACGCCCTCGCTCGCGGCGTGGAGGTTGACCGAATCGAGGTGGCGGGTCTCGATCCCTCGGCCCGCCCGGGCACGGTTCCGCTCGAGGGCTGGGTGCGTCTCGCGGCTGTTCTTCAGGAATCACATAAGTCAGTTGATGGCGGGGTTTAACCCGGTAGTGATACCATTCTACTGATCATGGTGGATGCGATGACCCCTCGCCTCCTGGGTTGCCGGCGCCCGGCGGGACGGCGGCCCGCCGGAGGCCGCGGGTGACACTGTGGCAGGCGCTGTTGCTTGGCTTGCTCCAGGGCGTCACCGAGTTCCTGCCGGTGTCCTCCTCCGGCCACCTGGCGCTGGCTCAGATGCTGATTCCGGGCTTCGATCAGCCCGGCGTGGTTTTTGACGCCATGCTCCACGTCGGCACCGCGTTTGCCGTCGTGTGGTTCGAGCGCAACCAACTCCGGCGCTGGCTCGGCTCAGCGACCGGCCGGAGACTGCTGGGCTTGCTCGTGCTCGGCACTCTTGTCACCGCGGTCGTGGCCTTGCCTCTGCGACACCTGGCTGAGGGGGCGTTCACCCGGCCGATGATGGTCGGGTGGTTTCTGATCATCACCGGCCTCGTGGTCGGATCCACCCGCTTCTTGGTCGGCGGAACGAGAGGCGAGGGGGGGACGACCTGGCGACAGGTCTTGATCATGGGACTGGCGCAGGGCCTGGCGATTTTTCCCGGTCTTTCCCGGTCCGGTTTGACCATTACCGCGGGCCTCGCTGGTGGCCTCGAGCGCGGGTGGGTCGCTCGATTTTCATTTCTGCTCGGCGTTCCCGCGATCGCCGGTGCGACCCTCGCTCAGCTGGTGGAGGTCCGGGGAGATCTGGGTGCCGCCGGTGCCGGGTTCTGGCTCGCCAGCGGTGTTGGAGCGGTGGCGGCTGGCTTTTCCGGCTACCTCGCACTCAGGGTCGTGATCCGCTCCGTCTCGAGCAGCGTTTTCCACCGATTCGCCTGGTACTGCATCCCACTCGGGCTCCTGGTGCTGGTGCTCGTCGGCGGAGGCCGGTGATGCGGGAGCGGGTGGTCCGTGAGGCGGCCGCGGTGGCCCTGCTGCTGGGGGCTCTCCTGATTGCGGTGGCGCTGATCTCCCACTCGCCCCTGGACCCGAGCCCCTTCCACTCCTCGACCTTGCGGGAGTCGCCGCACAACCTGGCCGGTTGGCTCGGTGCAACCTTGTCGGCTGCGCTGTTCAGCTTCATTGGAATAACCGCCTTCCTGCTTCCGGTCGCTGGGGCGGTGGTCGGCTGGAGACTGCTGCGACAGTCCCCCATGGCCAACCCGCGGCTTGCCGCCATCGGCTGGGCCCTGGTGCTGGCCGCGCTGCCGGGTTTTGCCAGCCTCCTCGGCGCCGATCTGCCCTTCCGTGACGGGCGCATCTCCGCCGGCGGCCTCCTGGGTCTTGCCGAGAGCGAGCTCCTGGGGAGCTTTGCCGGGCCGGTGGGTGGGATCGTGGTCCTGGTTTTCCTGCTCATCGTCGGGGTCCTTTTGCTCTCGGGTGTGTCGGCGGGCGCGGCGGCTGACCGCATCTCGGAGCGGGCCAGGACGCGCTGGTTCGAGCGACAGCGCGAACGGGCGGAGCGCAAACGCGAGAAAGACGAGGCGCGGGATCGCCAGCGGGTCTTCGATCGCCAACTGCGCCGGATCGAGAACGACCGCGGCTACCGGGGCTCGTTGACGGTCAAAGAGGTCGAGGGGAGGGGGCGCTTCCGCATCGTGCGCAAACAGGCCGAAGGGCTGCTTGTCGAGGAGGAGTCCACGGGGGCCCGGGAAGGGAAGCGGCGCACCGGAACAGCACGCCGCAAGCCCAAGGCAGCATCTCCTGCCGCCAAACCGGCACCCAAGCCCAAACGTCGGGAGGTGCAGGAGGAGTTCGACTTCGTGGAGGACCTCGAGTCCTACGATCTCCCGAAAGAGGCCTTTCTGGAGCTCTCGGAGGAGGCTCCCGAGCGCGATTCCTCGGCCCTCATCGAGATGTCCAAGCTGATCACGGAGAAGTGCCGGGAGTTCAAGGTCGGCGGCGAGGTGGTGAACATCCGCACCGGGCCGATCATCACCACCTACGAGTTCCGCCTCGACTCCGGGGTGAAGATCTCGGCGGTGCAGAACCTGGCCGAGGATCTGGCGCTCGCTCTGCGCACGGAGTCGGTGCGGATCGATCGCATCCCCGGCCGGGCGACCGTGGGCATCGAGGTGCCGAACCCGGATCCGGAGATGATCCGGCTGCGGCAGCTGCTGGACGCCCCCGAGTTTCAGCGTGCACAGTCACTTCTCACGCTGGCCCTCGGAGTAGACATTCGCGGCAAGCCGTTCTATTCCGATCTCGCGCGCATGCCCCACCTCCTGATGGGCGGTTTCACCGGCTCCGGGAAGTCGGTAGGCATCAACGCGATGATCATGTCGATCTTGTACAAGGCGCGACCGGACGAGGTGAAGTTCATCCTGGTCGATCCGAAGATGGTCGAGCTCGGAGTCTATGCCGATATCCCGCACCTGTTGACGCCGATCATCTCTGATCCCAAGAAGGCGGCGAACGCCCTCGGCTGGGCCGTGGCCGAGATGGACGACCGCTACCACGTCCTCGCCGCCCTCGGGGTACGCAACCTCCAGCAGTACAACCAACTCTTGCGCGACCCAGCGCAGGTCCGGCGCGCCCGCGAGAAACTGAAGGGGGAGGAGAACGGCGAACCACCCGAGCTCGATCCCATGCCCTACATCGTCATCGTCATCGACGAGCTCGCCGATCTGATGATCACCTCCTCGCGGGCGGTGGAGGAGAGCATTACCCGCCTGGCGCAGAAGGCGCGAGCGGTCGGGGTACACCTGGTGTGCGCCACCCAGCGACCCTCGGTCGACATCATTACTGGCATCATCAAGGCGAACTTCCCCTGCCGGATCGCCTACAGGGTACGTTCCCGCTTCGACTCACGCACGATTCTCGACTCGATGGGGGCCGAGCACCTCCTGGGGAGAGGCGACATGCTCTTCCTGCCCCCGGGGAGCGCCACCATGATGCGGATCCACGGTCCCCTGGTGACCGAGAAGGAAATTGCCACGGTCGTGCGCTATATCAAGCGCTTCGGCAAACCCGACTACCAGCGCCACGTGCTCAGCCACGCTCCGCTGGGAGGCAACGACCGTGGCAGAAGAAGGGCTGCGAGCGGGGAGGGAGAAGAGCTCACTGATCCGATGTATGACCAGGCGGCCCGGCTGGTTGTGAAGACTCGAAAGGCCTCGGCGTCCTATATTCAGCGCCGACTACACCTCGGTTATACCCGATCTGCGAGACTCTTGGATATGATGGAGAGGGAGGGCTTGGTGGGTCCACTGGCCGGGTCCAAGGGACGCGAGCTGCTGGTATCCGAACATTATTTTGGCGAGGTCGACGAGACACACGCTCTCAACGGCGGCCTGCCAGAGGATGACGAGGTTTGATCATGAGTCTGGACTTCCTCGATCTTGCCCCAGTGACCCTGTACCGCCTCGGCGCCGTGTTGGTGGTGACCGTCTTGTTGTTCCTCCTCCTCGCTTCCTTCCTCTCCCGCGCCCGGGTGTTCTGTCAGTACCTCAACACCATGACCGGCATCAAGCTGAAGCCGACGGCCGTGCAAAGGATTTACAAGAAGGGCGGTCGAGGCGGAGTTCGTGACCACCTCATCGAACTTCTCATTCGCGAGGACCTGGCCGACCCAAAGCGGAGGGTGACCCCCGACTCCAAGCCGGACACCTCGGTCTTCGAGGTCCAGAAGTAGGGAGGTACCTCCGCGGAAGCGCGCCCATGCAGACGGCGTGCGCGCGGGCGGCATCCGGCGCGGGTATGATATGCCCTGTGCCTAGTATCCGCGTACTCCCGGACGCTCTCGTCAACCGCATCGCAGCCGGAGAGGTTGTCGAACGACCGGCCTCGGTGGTCAAGGAGTTGGTGGAAAACA
>DAOWFV010000027.1 GCA_030637805.1 Acidobacteriota bacterium
CGATCCCTTGTGGCGTCGCTTGACGGCCGGCTGGTGCGAGTCACCGCCGACGGGGCCGTGCCCGTCATCCCGAGACTCGATCGCCTCTGGTACCCGGCCATCGCGCCGGAGGGGAATCGCCTGGCGGTTGTTCGCCGTTCGTCCTCCAGTGATCTCGTGGCTGTGGACCCGGACGGCCGCGGCTGGACCTGTCTGCTCTGCGGCGTGCCGCAAAGCGGCTGGGGCAGCGTCGATGCCGACGGCGTCGTTATCTACCGCCGCTATGTCGCCGGCAACGCCACCTTGTTCATGCGCGAGCGCTCGGGGCTGGAGACCGCCGTTACCGAGCCCGCAGAGGATGCGTCCTGCCCGTCAATCTCACCCGATGGCGGCCGGATCGCCTACCTGGCCCGGGCGCCCGGGGGCGACATCGAGCTGCGGGTGGTCTCGCGCGCCGGTGGCCGGCCGGTGACCCTTGCCACGGGGGTGGAGACCTCCGAGTACCCGAGCTGGTCGCCGGATGGGCGCTTCTTGGCCTACGCGGCCGGCTCGCCGCTCAAGGTGTGGGTGGTTTCCGCCGCTGGCGGCGAGCCCCGTGAGGTCACGCCCGAAGGTGGTGATTATCCGCAGTGGAGCCCTGACGGCGGGTTGATCGCCTACTCGGTATGGACAGAGGACAGCGATCCGAACCAGGGCGCCTGGGTCGTTCCGGCGAGTGGCGGAACGCCGCGCAGAATCGGGCGCGAGCCGACTCGAAATCTGTGGAGCAGGGATGGCGGGCTCTTGTGGCAGCTACGCCGTCGTGGGGATGAAATTGAGCTCTGGGAGGCGGCGCCCGGAGTCTGGAAGTGGCGCCGGCGGTCGACCCTCGATCTTGGTGGCCCGGCCCAAACCCATCTGGAGCACCTGCCCTTGACGGTGAATCCGGCTACTGGCGAGCTGGTAATGAATCGGCGCACGGCGGTGGGAAGCCTGCTCGTCTTCGATGGTCTCGATCAGGGCCGGTGGTAGACGCATGAGCTTTTCCTCAAGGTTCAATTGATTGATTGTACAAGGGTTATTACTTGACCATATTACTGGTCCATGGTTTCATGGGCGAGCCGGAATTGTCACCGGCGCGTCGTTCTTGATCATGTATTGAGACCCTGATAGATTTGCCGAGTGCCGGGGCGCCCGAGCAGGGGGAACCGGAGAAAGGGAGGAAGACCGATGAGAAAGAGTTCGCTCTGGATAGTCCTTGGGCTGGCGGCGGTGGTGCTGGTGGCCTTCAACGTTCAGGCGGGGGATCACGCCTTCGTGGGTGCCGCAAAATGCAAGATGTGCCACAAGGTGCAGTACGCCTCGTGGGAGACGACCAGCCATGCCAAGGCGACGGATGAGGCGAAGGCCTCGACCGATCGCGAGTATTCGGCCGACTGCGCCAAGTGCCACGCGACCAACGCCGACGAGGCGATGGCGGGAGTGCAGTGCGAAGCCTGCCACGGAGCGGGCGGCGATTTCAAGAAGATGAGCATCATGAAGGATCGTGATGCCGCAATTGCCAACGGCCTGATCATCCCGACCCAGGCCACCTGCGATGGGTGCCACAATGGTGAGGACCATGCGAAGAAGGTCGCCCTTGCCGACAACCTCAACAACAAGGAAGCCATTCACGACTTCAAGAATCCCCCGGGCGAGTAAGCACCGGGTTCAACGAAAAAACGCGGCCTTTGGCCGCGTTTTTTTTTGCAGGTCGCAGGTCGCAGGTCGCAGGTCACAGGTCCCAGGCTTCAGGTCTCAGGCTTCAGGTCTCAGGCTTCAGGGATCCGGAGCTCACGAAAGTTGCAGAAAAGGCATGACATCGCAGGAACCCAGTCAACGATTTCGGTGTGACCCGCGGCCTGCATCCAGCATCGAGCATCCAGCATCGAGCATCAACTTGCGATGAGCGATGTGCGCCCTGAGACCTGGGACCTGCGACCTGCGATGTTGGCAACCTCCGTCTCTCCGTGTATCGTTCGGTGGCACGATTGGAGATCGATGCCTACCAAAGACCGCAAGGCTGCCATCTCACTCGACGAGGCGCGACAGCGTGCGGGTTTCCTTGCCTTCCCGGAGCCC
The DNA here is from genome assembly GCA_030637805.1 of Acidobacteriota bacterium. Lineage (GTDB taxonomy): Bacteria > Acidobacteriota > Thermoanaerobaculia > Thermoanaerobaculales > Sulfomarinibacteraceae > Sulfomarinibacter. The sequence continues at coordinate 2,080 of DAOWFV010000027.1, forward strand.
GGCGAGGTTGCCCGTCTCGGCGGTGTCGGTCTCGAGCCGGAGCTTTTCCCGATCATCACTGACGGATCCGGCCGCCCGGAGGGTCGCCTCCACCTGACCTGTCCTGGGGGGCGCGGTGTCATCGAGATCATCGATGATCTTGCCGACGAGGACCCGCGGATCGGTGCGCGCGACGGTCGCCCACCCGGCCCGGTCGAGTACCCTGTCGAGGGCGGAGGCCGGCTCACCTTCGAACCCGGCGGCCAGGTCGAGCACTCGACGGCCGTCTTCCCGGGAGTGGGCGCCGTAATCGCCGACGTGAAGGATGTGGTCGGGCGGCTTCGCAGAGCATTTGGCGACTACGATGTGGCTCTCGCGGCGGTGGGCATCGACGTATGGAACGACGTCACGACCGTACCGCTCCAGCTGCGTGCGGGCCGCTACACGGCCCAAGCTGCCTATTACCGACAACGTGGCCCCTGGGGGGCAGTGATGATGCGGCATACCGCGAGCCTCCAGATCAACTTCGACCTCGGTCCCGAAGGCGTGTGGCAGGAGCGGTGGCTGTTGGCGAACCTGCTCAGCCCGCTGCTGACCGCGTCGTTTGCGTCCAGCCCCGGCACCGACGGGGTGGTCTGCGCCCGGGCGAGGGCGTGGCAGGAGCTCGACCCGACCCGCGCCGGCTTTCCTCGGCTGTTGGTCGACGGGGCCGGCAACGACCCGCGGTTGGAGTGGGGCCAGGCCGCCCTCGACGCGGACGTGATGCTTTATCGGTTCTCGGCAACACGCTATGAACCCGGGTGCCTCGGCTGCAGCTTCGCCGAGTGGATCCTCAACGGCCATCCGAAATGGGGCTGGCCTACCGCCGAGGATCTCGATTACCACGTCACCACCCTCTTCTTCGAGGTCCGTCCGCGGGGCTTCCTCGAGCTCAGGGCAGGTGAGGCTATCCCAGAACAGTGGCGGGCTGCGCCGGTGACCGTCACTGCCGCCCTGCTCTACGATGACGGTGCGCGCGCCAGGGGTATCGAGCTGCTCGAGGGCCATAGGTCAGAGCTGCCCGATCTGTGGCGCCGGGCGGCGATCGACGGGGTGCACGATCCCGAGATCCGCGATCTGGCCTGCCGGTTGTGGGAGATTGCTCTCGAGGGCGCCGGGCGCCTTCCCGAAGGGTTTGTGGGTGAGGAGGCTTTGCCGACGACCGGTGCATTCCTCGAGCATTTCACCGCTCGGGGGCGCACGCCGGGGGACGATCTGACCGAGCTCCTCGAGGAGGACCCCGCGCGCGCCCTGGAGTGGGCAAGCAAGTAAGAGTTTTGAGTTTTTAGTTATCGGCGCGGGGAGGCGACTGGGAGTATTGGGGCCGGATGCCCGCGCTTGAGCGCGTTCGCAGAAGACCGCCTCGAATTTAGGAGCGCGACGACAGAAGACCGCTTCGAAGTCAGCAGCGCAACGCACCCACGGGGCGCCCGTAACTCAAAACTAAAAACTAAAAACTCAAAACTAGAACCGCTATGCTCGTCCCGACCTTGGGAGGACCTCATGATCTTCGACTCCGAAATCGACCGGGCGGTACGGGCCGGGACTCCTTTGACCGAGACCGCGCCGTGGAAGGCGCTGGCCGACCATCAGCGGCAGATCGGCGATGTGCCGATGCGCGACCTCTTCGCCGCCGATCCCAAACGGTTCGCGCGCTTCTCCCTCGAGCTCGAGGACCTGCTCTTCGACTACTCCAAGAACCGCATCGATGAGGTCACCGTGGGACTGCTCTGCAAGTTGGCGCGGGCGAGCGGGGTGCCGGAGGCTGCAGCGGCCATGTTCTCCGGCGAGCAGATCAACTGGACCGAGGGCCGGGCGGTGCTCCACGTGGCCCTCCGCAACCGCGCGAACACGCCGATTTTGGTGAACGGCGAGGACGTGATGCCGCAGGTGAACGCGGTGCTCGAGAAGATGCGCGGTTTCTCAGAGGCTGTTCGCTCGGGGAGCTGGCTGGGCTTCACCGGCCGAAAGATCACAGCGGTGGTGAACATCGGCATCGGAGGTTCGCACCTCGGCCCGGCAATGATCTGCGAGGCGTTGCGGCCCTACCACGACGGGCCTCGGGCGCGCTTTATTTCGAATGTCGACGCCAGCGACTTTGTCGAGACCCCCCGCGATCTCGATCCCGCCGAGACCCTGTTCGTGGTCGCCTCCAAGACCTTCACCACCCAGGAGACCATGACCAACGCCCACACTGCCCGCGCGTGGCTCGTGGATGCGCTCGGCGACGAGGCGGCTGTGGCCCGTCACTTCGTCGCTCTCTCCACCAACCGCGAGGCGGTGGAAGCCTTCGGCATCGACCCCGAAAACATCTTCGAGTTCTGGGATTGGGTTGGCGGCCGCTACTCGAGCTGGTCGGCCATCGGTATGGCTGTTGCCCTCGCGGTGGGTTTCGACCGATTC
>DAOWFV010000214.1 GCA_030637805.1 Acidobacteriota bacterium
ATCGCATATAGACGTCGAAGGCACACAATCCGAGACGCTCGATTCTGTCGTCGAGTGCGTCCAACGACGCGGCGGCGTCGGTGCCCGCGCCCATCGTGACCTCGCGCAGGATGTCTTTGAGATCGAACATGAAGCCGACCGCAGCGGATGGTGCGAACTCCTGTACCGCTCGCACCCGGATGACCCGGTCCAGCGCCGAGCTGAGCTCGTCCGGCTCGACGCCACGAAAAACGCCATCGAGCAACTCCGCGAGACCCTCACGAAGACTGGCGCCGACCGGATTGGCGAATCGATCCGACTGCGACCGCAGGAACTTCGCGGTCTCCTCCGGGTAGCCCTCGATGACTACTTCGATCCAACGCCCCAGGATCTCGTCCCGATGTTCTGCAATTTCACGGTCGAGCATGCCGACCCCCTTGGCGTGCCGGGCCCGCCGGACCGCCCCCGTCGCCGACGGGAGCGGTGACGGCCACAGCTCGAATCAAACGCAGCCCGTGGGTTTCGGCAGACCGGCGACCTTGCACGCTCCCTTGGCCGGACCGGACGGGAAGAGCTCGTAGATCTCCTTGAGCTGGAAGCCTGTTTGCTTGCACAGCTTGCGGATCATGGGCGCGACCCCGAACTGCAGGTAGTACTCACGGAGGTAGTTCACGACCTTCCAGTGATCGTCGGTGAGGTCGGTCACCCCTTCGGTGGTCGCAAGCGCCGCGGCGATCGCCTGGTCCCAAACCTCCGGCTCCTGCATGAATCCATCCTCGTCGACGTCGATAGAGATATCTTCGTATGTGAACGTTGCCATTTCAGTCCTCCTTTGTCTTTCCCGGGGTTTCTGCCCCGCTGATTTCGATCAGGGTGACGTTGCTTCCCTGTGCCTTCTTGCGTTGCGCCTTTTCCATGGCCCGCATGAACTCCTGGGTAGGCCGGTAGCCGAGCTCGATGCCTCGACCGAGATGGCGCTCGGCGGCGCCGAGGTTGTCGAGAGCGAGGTAACCCACGGCCGTGTAGTAGTGCGCCGCGCCGTGCTCCCGATCAAGCTCCAGCACCCGTTCGGTGCAGCGGACCAGATTTTCCGCGTCGTCGAGGTAGAGATAGGCCTGGCCCATGTTGTAGTGCACGATAGGGAGGTCGTCGCGGAGCTTCGCCGCCTCCTGGTTGGCCTCGAGGCAGCCCTGGAACTCCCAGCGCATGAGCCGCACGCCGCCCAGGTTGACCCACGCCTGCACCAGGGTGGGCTCGAGCTCGAGGGCCTTCAGGTAGGCCTCCTCGGCCTTCTTTACGCGGCCCGCGACGGTATAGGCGAGCCCCAGGTTGTGGAAGGCTGACGCGCGCTCCGGATGCTCCTCCACCTCCTGCAGGCAGCGCTCCAAACGGTGCCTCTGACTCTCAGGTGCCATCCACTTCCTCCCTCTTTCCGGCAAGAAGGCGCGCGAGACAGGCGCGCTCCTCGGGATTCTCGGTGCTCACAATCTCCTGCAGCCGGTCGCGGACCTCTTCCACCGCCTCCGGCGCGACCTCCGCCACGCGGCAGAGAGCGCGCAGGATGCCGAGCCGCAGACCGTCGTCCCAGAGGTATGCAACTATCGGCCCGATGAACGGCGCCGCAAGCTCCGGATCGCGGCGAGCGATCTCACCCAGGGCCGGAAGCGCGTAGGCGCCGTTGGTCGCCGACTCGTCGTTGAGGGCCCACAGCAGTCGGCGCAGCACCTCGCGTCCGAGATCGGGGTGGGCTGCTGCCGCCGCACCGAGCGCCTTCGCCGCTTCGCCGCGGATCTCGGGATCCATATCCCAGAGCCGGCCCTGGAGGAAACGGACCGCGACCGGGGAGTCTCCCACCATCCGCTCGAGGCCCTCCGAATCGCCCTGCCGCAGCAACTCCATCACCTCCTCCTTCAACCGCATGCCGCAGTCGACCCGTCCCGCTCCGCCACGAACTGCGCGGCGAGAGCGAGAAAGCCGTCCGCCCAACCGGGGGTGGCCCCGGCGTGGAGATGGAGGTAAGAGGCCCCCACCCTTCCCTGCACGATGCCGTCGCGGCCGTCGCCGATACCGGCGCCGCGCTCGACCCGCAGCACTCCTTGCTCACGGTCACTGCCGGCCGTCACCCGCGAGTAGTGGAACTCATGCCCAACCAAACGGGTGCCGGCCGGGAAGAACGGGTTGTCGCGGTCAGCTACGACGATTTCGTAGCCGTGGCCTTGGGGGCGAGAGCACTGTTCCACCTCCAGATCCAGAACCCCGGCCATGGGATGACCGACACCGTCCACCACCAGCTCGCGGGCGAGGTACATGAGCCCCGCACATTCGGCGTAGACCGGCATGCCCTCCTTCACCCGGGAGCGCACGCTGTCGGCGAAGTTCGTGTTGGCGCCGAGTCGTGCGGCATGTACCTCGGGGAAGCCGCCGCCGATGTAGAGACCGTCCGCCTCGGGCAGGACCTTCGCGTCTCCCGGGTCCACCGGAATCAGTCGTGCACCCGCCGCACGCAGCAGCTCGAGGTTCTCGGGATAGTAAAAGCTGAAGGCCTCACCCTCGAAGTAGGCGATGGTCACCGGAACCTGCTTCACCTTGAGTTCCGAAGGCGCCAACTCGAGCTCCGGCACCCACTGTGCCACCGA
>DAOWFV010000192.1 GCA_030637805.1 Acidobacteriota bacterium
CTCATGGAAGATGCAAATAGGGCTTGACATGGCAGGAATCCTGTCAACGATCTCGGTGCGACCTGAGACCTGAGACCTGAGACCTGAGACCTGTGACTTGATCCCTGAGACCTGAAGCCGGTGCAGCCTGAGACCTGTGACTTGATCCCTGCGACCTGCGCTATGATGTCCCGCCGGAGGGGCCGGTGTCGGAAACCAGCGAACGGGACCTGATACAAGAGCTGCACGCCCTCCTCCACGACGGCGAGGAGGAGGCGCTACAGATCTTCCTGCGTCTGGTGCGTCCGGAGGACATCGCCGACTGGCTCGACCTCCTCTCGCAGGATGATCGCCAGCAAATCCTCGGCGCCCTCGATCACGACGCTGCCGGCACAGTCCTCACCGACACCACCGCCTCGATCCGCGCCGAGCTGGTCGAGGACCTGGAGCCCGAGCGACTGGCCCGTATCGCCGAGGCACTGCCCGCCGACGAGGCCGCAGACCTCATCGGCGAGCTCGAGGTGGAAGAGTCCGAGGAGGTCCTGCACCACATCTCGTCCGAGGACGAGGAGGTGCTTCGGCAACTTCTCACCTACCCGGAGGATACCGCCGGCGGCATCATGAACCCGGAGGTGGTTGCCCTTCAGCCCACCGACACCGTTGATGACGCCATCCGCTATCTTCGGTCCGCAGATGGGGATACGATCACCGCTGCGGTGTACGTCGTGGACGAGGAGCAGCGGCTCCTGGGCTTCGTCCGCCTCCGCCGGATGGTTACGGCCCGGCCCGCCGCCCACCTCGGCGACATCATGTCCACCGATGTGATCTCGGTTGCAGTCGACACCGACCAGGAGGAGGTCGCGGACCTGGTTGACAAGTACGATTTCATGGCGATTCCCGTGGTGGACGCCGGTGGCCGCCTGATGGGCGCGGTCACTGTGGACGACGTCCTCGGTGTCATCGAAGATGAGGCCACCGAGGACATTTACAAGATGGCCGGCTCCTCTGCCGAGGAGGAAGGGTCGGAGTCGATCCTCCATGTTGCCCGGTACCGCCTACCGTGGCTGCTCGTCTGCCTGGCGGGAACCCAGCTCTCGTCGTTCGTCCTCGTCATGGCCTCTCGCGAGATTCACCTCTATGAGCAAATGTCGGTGTTTACGGCGGCAATCATGGCGATGGCGGGCAACACCTCTCTGCAATCCTCGACCACCACCGTTCGCCGCCTCGCTCTGGATACGCTGCCGCGTTCCCGTTTCCTCCGCCACATCCTTCGCGAGATCGCCGTCGCCTTGCTCATGGGAGTGATCTGCGGCGCGGTCGCCTCGTTGCTCGCTCTGCTCCTTCACAACAACCCGCTCATCGGACTCGCTCTCGGGCCGGCCATGGCGATCGGGATGTCGGCGGCCAGCCTACTCGGAACCGCGATGCCTCTGATCCTCGATCTCGCCGGCGTGGACCCTGCGGTGGCCTCGGGCCCCCTGGTCTCCACCATCAACGACTCACTTGCCCTCGCCGTCTACTTCTCGGTGGCCACCGGCATCCTGCTCTGGATGGGTTGACCCCTGTAATTCTCTTCTGCTCTCGCGCGCGGGCGCGAGAGCAGAAGAGAATTACGCGGGCTCCGGGTACCCGAAGTAGAAACCCTGTTGGAGCTCGATTCCGAGTTCCAACAAGGCCTCCACCTCCTCCTCGGTCTCGACCCCCTCCGCGATCACCACCGACTGGCTGCTGCGAGCGAAGCCGGTGATCGCCGAAACCAAGTTGCGTTTGATGGGGGCCGCGGCGAGATCCCGCACGAGCATCTTGTCGAGCTTGATAAAGTCCGGTTGGAGATCGGCGAGCACGTGGAGCGCGCTGTAGCCGGTACCCATGTCATCGATGGCGATGCGGAAACCGTGCTTGCGCAGCTCCGCCACCCGCTCTCGCAGCCTGCTCGCGCTCTCGGCGTAGGTTCGCTCGGTAATCTCCAGGACACACTCACGGGGGGACCGCTCTGCAGCCTCCACCCTCCCGATGAGCCCATCCCCGTCCGATTCGATATACTCCAGACCGAGCATGGAAAGGTTGAGGAAGAGGATCGAACCCGCCGGCAGACGGGCCGCGTTGACCAAAGCCCGCTCCAGGCACAGAAGCTCGACCTCGCCGAGCACCCCTGCGCGCTCGGTAAATCCGAAGAGGTTCTCGGCCGACTCGAGGTAGCTCCCCGCCGGACCCCGGCTCAGTGCTTCGAAACCCACGACTTCATGGCCCGGCAATCGAATGATCGGCTGGAAGAGAGTCCGCACGGATCCTTCGCGCAACATGCGGCGAACCTCGCCCAACCGGGCCTGGTCAAGAGCTTCACCACGGCGATGGAAATCCTGGCGCGCCTCGAGCAATCCGTTGTAGATCGTACGTTCCACCCGTAGCGCCGGCCTCATCTTGATCAGGCCTTGACCAACTCGTACCGTTACCATGTCGGAGTCCCCGGTCACCTCGTCGGTGATGGTGACCCCCTCCACCAGTGATTCGTGCAGCTGTCCGGCCTCGAATCGGTCCGCCAGGAAGACCAAAAAGATATCACCGCGAACGTTCTCCTGGCACAGGAGGCTCCCGGTTCGTGCGATCGCTTCGAGGAGACCGCTGAGGTGCCGGGAGAGATTGTGCAGGACGGTGTCGTAACGTTCCCAGCCCAGGATTCTCTCGAGGTTCTGCTCGTGTTCGATCCGCACCATCAGGACCTGGAGGCTTCCCCGCTCGTCGAGCATCCTGCGCAATCTGTCGAGGACAACGGGGAGGGTCGGTAGCCGAGTAACCGGGTCGAAGAGGTTCGCGCGGTACTGCAGAAGCCGGGTCTGCAGCTCCACGGGATCCACGTTGGAAATACCGTCAGGCACTTACTCACCTCGCGACGCCGCAAGCAGCTGGCGAACCTGGTGCACGAGTTCGCGGGGTGAGAAGGGTTTGCAGACGTAGGCGTTGGCTCCCAGCTGGAGGGTCCCGAGCTGGTCCTGGTGGCCGCTTCGGGCGCTGACCACTAGTACCGGAACACGCGCCCCTTTCGGGTCCAGCCGTAGCAGTTTGAGCAGTTCCATCCCATCAAGATCCGGCATCATGAGGTCGAGGAGTACCAGATCCGGCGGGTCGGCCAGAACCCGCGCCAGAGCCGAGCGCCCATCGGTGTCGGTATCGACTTCGAGCCCGTCCGACCGCAAAATGGTAGCGAGGAGGTCCACCATGTCCGGTTCGTCATCGATCACAAAGATGCGCGTCATGGGCCCTCCTCCCCTGCATCGCTCGCGGCACCGGCTGCATCGATTCTAGCAGAGGGACCATCCACCGCGGGACCGATTCGGCCGGGACTTCGGCACGGAAACCACACGAGAAACGTGGAACCGACGCCCTCCTTGCTTTCCACCCAAACCGTCCCGCTGTGGCTCTCGACGATGCTGCGGACCAAGGACAGACCCAGCCCCATTCCGCCGAAGCGCCGTCGCAAGCTGGGATCAACCTGGTGGAAGCGGTCGAAGATCCGCATCAGTTCGGACGACGGGATCCCCACCCCGCTGTCCCGGATCCGAACCAGCACCCCTTCGCGTCCTTCGCTGTCACATGCCTCGGCGGCCACCAGCACCGTGCCGCCCTGAGGCGTGAACTTCACCGCGTTGTCGAGCAGGTTGAGAAAGACCCTTTCCACTTGCTCGGGGTTGGCCTGCACGGGCGCCACGTCTGGCTCGACTTCGAGGGCGATCTTAATCTCGCCGGCTTCCAACCTCGGGCGGAAGGTATCCAATACCCCTTCCAGGAGAGACCTGAGGTCAACCGCCTCCCATGCGGCCTCCAGGGCGGTCACACGATCGAGACGAGACACTTGGACCAGCTCCTCGATTCTGAAGGACAGGCGTCCGACGTTTTTCCGGCAGACCTCCGCCGCCCGGTGAGCCTCCGCCGGAAGATCGCCGAGGCCTCCGTCCGTCAGCAGCTCGATATAACCGCGGAGCGCGGTGAGAGGGGTCATCAGCTCATGCGAGACGTTGGCGATCAAATCGGCTTTGGTCTGGTCCAGGGTTTCGAGCTCACGGTTCGCCTCGCGTAAGCGATCGATAGTGGCCAGGAGCTCGTCCGCCATGCGGTTGAACGCCTCCGCGAGTTCCTCGATCTCGTCCTGGGAACGAACGGTAACCCGCTCGTCGAGATGACCTTCCTGGATTCGCTGCACCCCCGCGCGCAGGCGGTCCACATCGCGGGTGATGCCGCTGGCCAGGGTCACCGAAACCCAATGGGTGAGGCCGAGCCCCATCGCCAGGACCAAGGCCGAAAGCAACAAGGACTGGCGGAGCTGCCGATCCACGTTCTCGTAACTGAAGGTTGCCACCAGAGAAAATTCGTGCTTTCCCCATTCCTCCACCGCCGGCGCGACCACACGGTAAACGCGCCTACCGCCGGGCTCGATGATCCTCGCCGTGCTGGGTTCGAGACCACGGACAGCCTGCACCAGGTCCGGATCGGTGATCTTCGGTCTCTCGCTACGGCTGCTGAAGGAGACGACATTCTCCCGGCCCGCCCGCATGACCAGGCGGCTTCTCACATCGATCACCTCCAACAACAGGACGTCGGGGTTGAGCGCCCTCAGGCGGGTCACCTGCTGGTCGAGGAGCTCACTGCCGGAGGAGCTGTAGTAATCCACCCACTGGGCCATCGGCACGCTTATCAGCGATGCATAGGTGCGAGCAGATTCCTCCATCGATCTCCGCAGGGACCGATGACGAAAAACCACCAGCACCAGCGCGCTGAATATCAGGCTGACCACCACTGCAAAAGCGATGTGCCGGGCGATTCGCGTCTGTATTCGGCTGCGTGAACGTTCCACGAGCTGGTGAGGCCCCCCCTATAAGGTGCACATCGATCATACCGCTTCGGCCCACGCTCGGTCTCACTCGAGGTTCTGGACCTGCTCGCGCACCCGCTCACCGGCAGCCTTGGCCGCGACCAGGCGATCAGCCACCTCGGGCTCGCGGCATTTTGAACCGAGGGTGTTCAGCTCGCGGTGGATCTCCTGACAGAGAAAGTCCAGGGTACGCCCGACGGCTCCGCCTGCCTCGAGACGCTTGGCAAACGTCCCGAAGTGGGCGCGCAGCCGCACGACCTCCTCGGCCACGTCGGCACGGTCCGCGATCAGCGCCGCTTCCTGCACGATCCGTTCGGGCTCCACTGCCATCTCGGGGCCCACCACGGCGGCGATCCGTTCCCGTAAGCGCTCCATGATTCGCCGGCGCAGGTCCGGCATCTGTGGCTCGAACCAATCCAGAAACCCGACGATCTCCCCCAGCTCATCCTTGATCTGCCGGGCCAAGTTCTCGCCCTCCGCACGGCGCATCTGTAGGGCTGTCTCCACCGCTTCCGCCACCACCATTCGCAACGCGGCCGTTTCCGCCTCATCCAGGAGCGTCTCCTGGGCCGTCACCGAGATCAGTCCGGGCACTGCAAGTACATCTCGGAGGGTCACCGACCCCGCAGTCCCCTCGGGCAGTGGAAGACCGGAGAGCTGTTCGAAAACGCTGCTCACCGCCTGGCTGTTCACCATCACGTGGGTCGCCCCGGCGCCGCTCCGCTCGAGGTTGAGTTGCCCGGTTACCCTTCCCCGTTGGAAACGATCGGAAACCTCCGTGCGCACCACCGCCTCGAGCTCCGGAGCCTCTTCTCGAAGGTTGGTGCGCACCTGGACGTCGAGGTACCGATGGTTGACTGAGCGAACCACCACCGATGCGCCGAAACGATCCGACAAGCGACCTCGCGCGCGTCCAAATCCGGTCATACTCGCTAACGCCATGGCTTCTTCCCTCCACAACAACTGGGGCTTCAGATTACCTGTTCCGGTAAGTGGTTCTCAATGATCTGTCACTTTTCGTTCAAGCTTCGCTGATCACAAGAGCTCCTGCATCTCGACCATTCGCGAGTAGTCGCCTCCAGCAGCGAGCAACTCCTCATGCTTCCCCCGTTCGACGACCCGGCCGTCCGCAATCACCGCGATGAGGTCGGCCCGACGGACGGTTGCCAGTCGGTGGGCTATCACCAACGTGGTTCGGTTTCGCATCAGACGGTCGAGCGCGCTTCTCACCGCCAGCTCGGACTCCGGATCGAGGGCCGAGGTGGCCTCGTCGAGGATGAGGATAGGGGGATCCTTGAGGAGGGCACGGGCGATGGACAGGCGCTGGCGCTGGCCACCGGAAAGCCGGAGGCCGGACTCGCCGATCACCGTGTCGAATCCCCGGGGCAGATCGCAAATGAACTCGTGAGCATTTGCCCCGCGGGCGGCGGACTCCACAGCTTCCGAGGCAAGGTCGTCGCGCCCACATGATGTTGTTGCGCACCGTGTCGTTGAACAATATGGTCTCCTGGGTCACGAGTCCGATTCGAGCGCGTAGGCTGGCCAGCCGAAGGTCTCGAACATCGTGCCCCCCACTCGAACAGCTCCCTCCTGAACGTCCCAGAAGCGCGGGATGAGCTGAGCGATGGTGCTCTTGCCAGCGCCCGAGGCGCCGACAAGCGCGACTGTACCACCGCGCGGAAGCTCGAGCTCCCAAGCTATTGATTTCAAATCGCTTCAGTGAAATCCCACAGAATATGCTACAATCCGCGGCCGAGTTTACCGAAAGGGAGGACTCGCTCACCAAATGGCAGACCTTTACCAGTTCCGTACGGCTCCCGAAGAGCCCCTCGATTGCATCTACATTCTCCAGTGCTCCGGTGCGGATCCGCTGGACAGCCTCGAGTTCTCGGCAAAGGACCGAAAGGCACTGAAGGCCAAGGCCAAGGCCCTCGGCCCGCGCGGTGAGGAGGACGAGGTCATCTCGGGCGAGTGCCCGTTGAGCCTCGCCCGCCGTCTGACCTTCGTCGGCCTCGGCGAGGACCGCAAGCTGACCCACGCGAAGCTGCGCGCAGCCTTGCAGCGCGTGATGCACCAGGCCACCAAGAACCGGGAGTACCAGATCGGCCTGGGTATCCCGGTAAAGGTGCACGGCCTGTCGGATGCCGAGTCGCGGCTGTTCGCACTCCGCGAAGCGGCGAGCGCCGACTACACCTTCGACCACTTCAAGTCAAAGAAGAACGAGTTCGACAAGGTGGACGGTCTGCACATTCTGCCTCTCGCGGGTGAGAGCGAGAAGGAGCTCGAGGAACGGTTACAGAGGGCGCGGCTTCTTCGCACTTCGGTGCAGCTGGCCCGCGACCTGGGCAACCGGCCGGGCAACGATCTCACCCCTGAAGCGCTGGCCTCGGCGACGCGCGAGATGTGCGAGGAGGTGAGTGGGCTGCGGGTCACCGTCCTCGGAATGAAAGAACTCTTGAAGGAGAAGATGGGCGGTATTCTCGGCGTCAGCCAGGGCTCCCAGGAGGAGCCGCGCTTGATAGTCATCGAGCACCGGCCGAAGAAGCCGAAGAAATCGGTCGTTCTCGTGGGCAAGGGCGTGACCTTCGATTCAGGCGGCATCTCGATCAAACCCGCGGCCGGAATGGGTTGGATGAAGTACGACATGTGCGGCGCGGCCACGGTCGTGGGCGTGCTTCGGGCGGTTGCCGAACTCGAGCTGCCGATCAAGGTCGTGGGCCTCATCCCCGCAGTCGAGAACCTGCCTTCGGGATCAGCAATCAAGCCCGGCGACATCATCACGATTTCCAACGGAAAGACCGTCGAGGTGGACAACACCGATGCCGAGGGACGTCTGATTCTCGCCGACGCTCTCTACCATTCCGAGCGGTTCAACCCGGACATCGTGATCGACTATGCAACTCTCACCGGCGCCTGCGTCGTTGCCCTCGGCCAAGAGGCGGCCGGCATCATGGGAAATGACAAGGACCTCCTCGAGACCCTGCAGAAGCTTGGAGAGAAAGTGGGCGAGCGGGTGTGGCCCCTGCCCCTTTACGAGGAGTACCTGAGCTACCTCAAGAGCGATTGGGCGGACCTCAAGAATGCCGGTAGCCGCTGGGGAGGCACGGTAACCGCCGGAACCTTCCTCCAGCAGTTCGTGCCGGAAAAGGTCTCCTGGGTCCACATGGATATCGCTGGCGTCGGTTACCTCGAAAAGGAGCACAACGGCCTGCCAAAAGGGGCCACGGGATTCGGCATCGACCTCACCGTGGCCTTCCTCGAGCAGCTGCTGAAGTAGGAACCCCGGGTTCACAGTTTAAGGCACCTCGAAGTGCTCTTCTCATTCCTGAACTGGACGGCGCCGCGGTTATCGCGGCGCCTTCTGCGTAGGGGATTCAGCGAGCGGTGTTGACCGTTATGCCGGCCCTTCGCATCGGCTCACTCGAAGTCTCGCCGCCGGTGGTTCTCGCACCCATGGCGGGCGTGACCAACTACCCCTTCCGGTCGCTCTGCAGACGCTTCGGCGCGGGGTTGTTCATCAGCGAAATGGTCACCGCGCGACCGCTGGTGGAGGGCCGCGAACGGACTCTCAAGCTCGCCGACTTCGGTCCGGACGAATCCCCCCGCAGTCTGCAGCTCTACGGGGTCGACCCCATCTATGTCGGCGAAGCGGTCCGCCGTCTCGTCGGCGACGGGCGTGTAGACCACATCGACCTCAACTTCGGCTGCCCGGTACGCAAGGTCACCCGCAAGGGCGGTGGAGCGGCGATTCCTGCCAAGCCGCAGCTGCTCGCAGCCATTGTTCACGCCGCCGTGAGAAGCGCGGGAGAGGTGCCGGTGACCATCAAGTTCCGGATGGGCATCGACGAACGCATTCTCACCTACCTCGAGTCCGGTCGCATCGCCGAGTCGGAGGGTTGCGCTGCCGTTACCTTGCACGCCCGAACCGCTGCCCAGCTGTATGACGGCCACGCCCGATGGGAGGCCATTGCCGAGCTCAAACAGACGGTCGAGTCGATCCCGGTGATCGGCAATGGTGACATCTGGGTCGCTGAGGATGCCTTGAGAATGATGCGCGAGACCGGCTGCGACGGGGTCGCGATCGGTCGCGGCTGCCTTGGCCGCCCGTGGCTCTTCCGGGACCTGGCCGATGCCTTCGCGGGTCGTGAGCCGCAAACGCCCCCTACGTTTGGCGAGGTGAGCGATATCATGCTCGAGCACGCCCGCCTCCTGGTCGACTGGTTCGGCGAGCGCCAGGCCATCCTTGCCTTCCGAAAGCACGGGGGCTGGTACACGAAGGGATTTCCCTCCAGCGCGCGCCTGCGCGAGCGATTGATGCGGGTCGTCAGCCTCGACGAGTTGGATGAGGTCCTCGCCGGAATCGATCGGGCGGAATCTTGGCCCGCTCGGGGACATCTGGTCCGGCGGGGCAAGCGCTCCGGCACCCAGAAAGTCGTATTGCCAGAGGGTTATCTTGACAACCTGGAGGACGCCACCCCACCGGATCCCGAGGCCGAGGATCCCACCTCGGGAGGGTGAGTTTTCAGTTTTGAGTTTTGAGTTTTGAGTTGGCGTTCCGGTGGGGCGCTCCTGGCTTCGAGGCGGATTTCTTCTGGTCGTCTTCCCCGGAAGTATGTCAGGCACCTCCGAAGAAGCGCGCCCTAACGCGGGCAGTACGCCCCGAGGCCCCCGACCGATCCCCCGCGCCGATAACTCAAAACTAAAAACTAAGAACTCAAAACTATCCCTGTCGTGTCGGCAGCTTGAGTCCTTCCTCGAACTCACAGCTCCCGAGATCCTCGCCCTCGTGCTGGCAGGTGCAACTCGGCCCGCCACAAGAACCGCGCA
>DAOWFV010000143.1 GCA_030637805.1 Acidobacteriota bacterium
GGGCGCCGTGACCAACCGTCACCAGCGAGCGGCCGATGGCCGGCGATCCCCGGCCTCGGCCGCTGGTCGCTGCTGCCGGTGGGTTCGGGGGGTCCTTCGACTTCACGCCCCTTGCGGGGCGCTTCGCTCAGGATGACAGCTTGTCGGGTTCGTGCGCATCGCAGGGCGCCAGTAAGGCGCCGACTGGAGCGCGTTACTCGTCGCTCTCGCGGAGAGCCCTGACGGCTTCGGGCAGGGAGATCGCGCGCCGCAAAAGGAGAATTGCCATGGCGGCGGGCACCTCCAGGAGGCTGAACCCCGCCGCCCGCCGGTGGCGGAGAAGCCGCTGCCAGTCCAGCAGCGTGCGGCCGAGGGTTGCCGCGATCACGCCAGGAACACCGGCGCGGACGAACGCCGCGTAGCGCATCGAAGGCTCGATCTTTCGCGCCTCGACGAAGCTCCTGCCATAGCGTTTCGCCCTCGCCAGAAGGTCATTCATTCCCACCGAAGGCCGGTGGACGACGACGACTGCGGGATCGTAGACCAGCTTCGCGCCCTTCCGGCGCAGCGTCTCGGCGAAGAGCGTGTCCCCGCCGGCGCGGGCGAGCCGCGGATCGAATCGCACCCCGCCGAGAACCGCTCGCCCCAGGCCCATGTTGCAGGTTGGGATGGCGCGAACCTCCCTGATTTGAAGCCCCTGGTACTCACCGAAGTCGGCGATGCCGGTCAGTCGCTGCCAGAAGCTCCCGCGGTGCAGCACCCGGCCGCCGATCACGGTGCCGGGCTCCTCGACCAGGCGCCCGACCATCCGGGTCAGCCAGTCCGGGTTCGCGACGCAGTCCGAGTCGATGAAGGCGATAATCTCGCCGGTGCTTTCTTCGATTCCGCGGTTCCGCGACACATCCGCGCCCTCGTTGGGCTTGCTGATAACCCTCACGCTCGTATGTTCACGTTGGAGCGCGTCGGCGGTGCCGTCGGTGCTGCCGTCGTCCACCACCACGATCTCGGTAGCGGCCGCGGGGTACTCCTGGTCCGCCAGTGACTGCAGGCAACCGACGAGGTTGTCGAGATCGTTGTGGGTGACGATGACCACGCTGACCCGGGGCGAGGATTTTCCCCGTTCGTAGCGACAGCTGCCGCCTCGCTCGGTGTGATGCCCGTTCATTGCGAGTCCCGCGAGCTCGATTCGCCGGCGCCTCGATCTGCCTCGGACGTAATACTGAGGAAATCCTCGGCGATGAAACTGCCGGCGAGCTCTGCCCGTTCCTCGACCTCGCCGATCACCCGCCGCAGATGCTCGCGGATCTTCACCTTGTCTCGTGACAACGCCTCGAACCGATCCGTGAGCGTCTCCAGCGAGAGATCCTCGATAGGCACCACGAAGTCCGCGAGACCGAGCGCCGCCATGATGCCCAGGGTCTTCGGCTGGTAGGCAACGGCCACGGTCGGCACCCCGAGCGACAGGGCGAAGATGTTGGAGTGCATGCGCGTGCCCACGAAAAACTCCATCCGGCCGCACATCCACTTGATCTCCTCCGGGCTCAGCTCGTCCTCCACAACCCGGACCCGGTCGTGGCGAACCACAGAGGCGACCACGCTGCGGGCCGCCTCCCGGTCGTCGTCGTGGCCTTCGGCAAACGTCACCTGGGGCAGGAAGACGACCTCCACACCCCGGCTCTCGACCAGCCAGTCCACGAACCCGGCCATGGTTCGCTCATATCCCGCCTGCTGCTCACGATCCCGAAACCACTTCCTGACCGTCATGCCGACGGTGGGGCGGCCGCTCGCCCCGACGATTCGGACTCCTTCTCCCGGCGGGCGCGCCTCGAGGAGGAAGGCGGCATCGGCCGCCTCCCGAACCGGCGTTGGCATCCCCCAGCCGTCCAGCAGCCGCCTCGACACCTCTTCCCGAACCTCCACCAACCTCACCCTGGAGAGCGTCCTGCGCACGAACCACTCCTGCCACGAGGCGGCGAAGGGGCCGATGGACTGGGCGTAGAGGGAGACCGGCTTGCCGAGCAGCACCCCGAAGAAGAAGCTGAAGACGGTGATCAGTAGCACCACGTTGCCGTGGATCGCCGAGGTCGTGTAGAGGTAGCCCCCGCCGGCCGCAACCACCAGCTCCGCGCGGGCATAGGCCCGCATCAGCTCGCGGAGGGAACTGGGCAGCGGAAGGTCGAGCCTCCCCAGCCGCCAGCCGACGGCCCACAGCAGGCTCATCGGCAGCAGCACGACGAGGAAGTACAGAGCGTTGACGCTCGGGCTGCTCGAAAGCTGGTTCTTGAGCGAGTGAAAGGACGGGACCACCGGTACGGGATAGCGTGCAGCGTCGGCGGGGTGGTCGGCGGACGAGATCCGGATCTCGGCCTCCCGAAAGACCCCGGTGCGGCGCAGGCTCTCCACCATGCCGAGGATGATCGCGGCGTCCCCCCGGTTGCGGGCGCTGTAGGCGTTGGTGATAAGGATGTTAGCCGGCATATCTCACCGCCTCGCCACGCGACCTGGCGATATACACGGGCTAGTCTTCGTTGGCCTCTGCCCGGGACGCTCCAGGAGACCTGACGAATACACCACGATCACGAGCTTCTGCGTGAGCGCGGGAGCTTCTGCCTCACGATCTCGGCCAGAGTTCGCGGCAGGTCCTTCTCGATCTCCCAGCGCGTTCGCGTGTACGGGGGGCAGTGCCGGCACTCTGTCTGCAGCAGGTCGCGGGTTCGATACTCGAGGTTGCTCGAATCGTAGTAGATCTCCTGCGGCGGTCGGTCTCCACAGCTGCCGATCTCTTTGCTGTGCGAACAGTAGTAGAGCCGGCCGTCGTGGCCCAAGAGCAGACCGCCCATAGCGTAGTAGCAGGACAGGGACCGCGTTTTCCGCCCCTCCAACATGGCAACGAGCTCCCGGTACTTGCCCGCTGAGACCGCGGACTGTGAAGGGTCATCCGCGAGGCTGCGCAGAAAATCGACCAGCGGCTTCTGGCCGTCGGGACCAACGAAGGCCTCGTCCAGCCCCTCGGTGCGGAACCTGAGCCTGTGCTCCCCAACGACGAAGCTGAGGGGGATCCCCCGATCTTCCGCCCACTTTCTCAGCTTTCCGGCGCTGATGAGGTTCTCGGACAGCAGCACGCAGTTCATCGAGAAGCTCAGCCGCCCCTCATCGCGAAGCTCCTCCAGAACCCCGATCGTCCTCTCGATCTTCTCGAAAGCCCCTGCAACACCGTAGATTTCGGCCAGGGTCTCGCCCATACCGTGCACGGAAACCGACACATCCAGAAGTGCGCCGGCGCTACGGGCACAGTGGGAAATTTCGGGCAGCACGGTGCGCATGCGCCGGGTGAGCAGGCCGTTGGTGGTCAGGCTGAGGCGTTTGACCGTCGGGCATTTCTCGAGAATGACCGCGCAGATCTCCGCCAGGTCGTCGCGGAGGAAGGGCTCGCCGCCGCTGACGCCGACGTACTCCATGCGCTCAAAGAGCCGGTCGTCGAGGATCGCGCCGAGAGCGTTCGGTGAGAGCTCCTCCTCTCGGGTGTCGGTCTCCTTCCAGATGCCGCACATCACGCAGCGCGCGTTGCACCGGTGGGTGGAGATGAAGTGCATCGCCCGCGGGAACCCGGGCTGGGAGCGCAGCGGCTCGGCGAGGTTGTACCGAAACCACACCGAGGCCGCCTCGGCGCCCAGGGAGATTGTTTCGCGCGCGGAACGCCGGCGACTCATGCCCCGGCGGCCTCCGCACGCTTCGCCGACCGCCGGCTCCCCGGCAAGAATCGGCGATTGAGCTTCCTCCACAGTAACGGGCCGCCGATGGCGGGTGGGATGCTGATGAAGTGCGTGCCGAAGTTGATGCAGGCCATGTACATCAGCTCGAAGAGCCGGTTGGACGGGAGCTTGATCAGCTGGCGGACCACCGGTTTCAACCACGGAAACCAAATCACCACGGGGAAGAACTTGTGGAGGTTCTCGATCTGCCGGATCTCACCCGGGTCGGTTCCCTTCAGGGCGGTTGTGAAGCCGAACCCTCCCTGGGAGACCCTCTCCAGGTGGTCATCCTCCAGGAGGCCGAGATGTTCGGCTATCTCGTGGATCTCGGTTCCGGGAAAGGCCTGGAGGACCGATGCGGAGGCGTAGTGGGGACGGGCGCGGATGTTGAGGTCGACGGTTTCCCAGTCCTCGCGAATCGAGCCCCCGGGGAGGGCGAGGATGTTGGCGGTCACCAGCTTGATGCCGGCCCCACGGATGATCCTCGCGGCCTTGAGGATCTGTTCGGTGGACATCCGACGCTTGAGGACCTCCAGCCGCAGGCGTTCGTTGCCCGCCTCAATCCCCATCATGATCCGGTGGCAGCCGGCCTCCTCGAGGCTCGCGACGATCTCCTCGGTGACCAGGTTGGCCCTGACGAGGCAGGAGAACGGGAGGCCGATCTCCTCTCGGTACCTACCCGCGAACTCGTGAACCCATTCCGGCAGGAGGATGAAGAGGTCGTCCATGAAGCGAATGAACCCGCAGCCGTCCTCCTTGAGCTGTCGCAGTTCGCCCATCACATGATCGACGCTCCGCCGCCGGACCACGTTGCCCTTGCCGGCGTAGAGCCTGTGATAGACGTGGTTGTAGCAGTAGCTGCAGTGGTAGGGACAACCGCGGCCAGTCATGACGATGGCGTGAGAGGACGACTGGTCGGCGGCGCGACGGAAGATGCTGCGGTCGGGGACCGGGAGTGCGTCGAGGTCCTCGATCAAGGGGCGGACCGGGTTGCGGTGGATGGTGCCGTCTTCCTTGATCCACCAGTTTCCGAGCGAGTTGACGGATTTGCCTGCCGCGCGAGCGGCGACCAGCTCGAGCATCGGATACTCGCCCTCTCCGACACAGACGCCGTCGACGCCCTCCTCCTCCACCATCTCGGGAAAGTAGGTCGGATGGGTCCCTCCGAAGACCGAAAACACCTGTGGGTGCCTCCGCTTGAGCTGCCGGTTGAGCTCGATGTAGACCGTCGCGTGGGCGGACGGTGTGCTGAATGCGAGGATGACCTCCTCTTCACGCTCGACCCTCTTCGAGATGCGCTCGAGGTCGGCGGGGATCACCTCCGTCGAGATGGTGTGCTCCTTGAGCACGGCCGAGATCGTCATGATCCCAAGATACTGGCTGTGATCCATCTCGAGCTGATGGACCGGCCACAGAACGAGCATCATTTCTCCAAGACGGCGACGAGGTGCGTCACCACGTACTCACGCAGGAACGAAGAGCGGGTCAGGAACGACCCCAGACCCCGTGGGGTCTTGAGGCGTAGCAGCCTCGCCCTGAACGGTGTTTCCCGAACGAGGCGCAGGAACTCGGCGATCGTCATGCGATTGAGGTCCCACAGCTCGGCGACGGTTTCCGCATTCATGATACATCGGGCCCGCTTCTCGCTGCAGTAGGTTTCGCCCCGCGCAAGCTTGTTCTCGTGATAGGCGCGCCATACCTCCAAGACCTCCCGTTCGGGGAAGACGACGTGTGCCCAGGGAACCCGGATGTAGGTGAAGAGATGAGCCCCCCACGGCGAGAAGTACGGCGGAAAACCGACCAGGGCCTTGCCGTCGGGTCTGAGAACCCTGGCGCATTCCAGGAGGGCAGCCAGTGTGTCGTCCAGGTGCTCGATCACGTCCGTCAGCAGGACGAGGTCGAAATGACTCTCGGGAAAGCCGAGGAGGGAGACCGACTGGACCGTAAATGACGCGTTCCTGACTCCGGCGTCGGCCGCCAGGGTCCGCGCCCAGTGAATTTTCTCGGGATCGGTGTCGACGCCCACCACCTCCGCGGCCCCGGAGGCGGCCATGGCAACGGTCTTACCACCCAGTCCACAACCCACGTCCAGGACCTGCCGGCCTTCGATCTCGTTCAGGGGCGCGAATTCGTCGAGGAAGCCGGTGCCGCTCGCGAGGCTCCGATTCAGGAAACCGAGCATGTCCGTGCGGTCGTCCACGCCGGGGGTGGGAGCGATCCGGTTCAAAGGAGGAACGGAAAAAAGCCTATTTACAGTGCGGCACAACATGACGCCGGATCATCCCCTGCGTTGACGGCCCGGTAGATCGAGAGCAGCCGATCCACGTGATTTTCGGCTGTATAGGCCTCGTTGAAGGCCGCCGAAGCTCGACGGCCCATCTCTTCCACCCTGGCCGGTTCACCGAGGAGAGAGCCGAGCTTCCGGGCAAGGTCCCGGTGGTCCCCGCGCTGGACGAGGCACCCGGTCACTCCGTCCTCGACCAGCTCCGGTACGCCCCCGATCCTGGTGGCAACCACCGCCCGACCGTGGGCGAGTGCCTCCAGGACGGCTACCGGGCAGTTTTCCATCCACAGCGTCGGGAGGAGGCAAACGCCGGCTTGGCGGTACTGCTCATCGAGATCCCCCGCTGTCAGCGAGCCCGTGAACTTGACGGCGTCCTCCAAGCCGAGGTTCGAGACGAGTTGCTCGAGAGCCACCCGCTCCGGGCCGTCGCCGGCGATGGCCAGGAAGACCCGCGGATGCTCCTCGAGGAGGAGGGCCATGGCCCGCAGCAGAACGTCCACCCCTTTCTCACGGCTCAAGCGTCCGGCGAAGAGCA
>DAOWFV010000190.1 GCA_030637805.1 Acidobacteriota bacterium
ATGCAGACCTGTCCGCATACATCCTGATCTTTGTACACAACACGCCGCAGAACATCCAGCAGGACATCGATTATCTGGTGGGACTCGAGGCGGACTTCGTGCAATTCATGCTGTTGACGCCGCTGCCGGTGACCGCCCTCTATCGCGACCATCAGCGCCGCGGGCTGCTACGGACGGACCTGACTTTTCAGGAGTGGCACGGTCAGAAGCGTCTCAGCTTCCGACACCCGGCGTTCACGGACGACGACGCCGAAAAGTGGATCAACCGCGCCTTCCGCCAGGACTACGAGGAGAACTCGAGCTCGATGTTCCGAATGGCGGAGACGGCGGTGCGTGGCTACGAGCACCTCGCGGCCCTGCCAGACCGAGACGCCTGCCTCGAAAAAAGACTGGCACAGAGCAGGGAAAAGGCGAGCGTGTGGTGTCTGATCCTGCCAGCAATCATGCACAACGCGGTCAATCGGAAGGAGCGAGGGCGATCGAAAGACCTCTATGAGCGATCGCGACGGCTCTTCGACCGAAATCTGTGGCAGCGCCTGGCCGGTCTCGCCACAATCCCTCTGGCCGGTCTGTGGAAGCTCCGGCTCGAGCTATTTGGTGACACGGTCCAACCGCGAACCATCGTCACCGACTTCCCAGCTGCCACCCAGGTCAGCCGGTTGCCCGCAGGGAAGACAGCACCACGAAGCAGCCACCTTCCCGTGCACCAACTGCCTCCCGCGACGGCCGCCGCATCGCGGATCGAGTGATAAGACCGACCCTTTTCATCACGCCCCGAGCGCCTACTCGACCTCCACCTCCAGGCGGTGACCCGCCGAGTACGCGGTGAACTCCGGTGCGTACATCGACTGCAGGACCGTGGGTGACACCCGGAAGGCGCCGGCCATATTGGCGCGGAGACGATACTTGAAGGTGTACTCGCCCGCGGGCAGCCACTCGAAGAAGAAGTTGGTACCGGAATCGCGCACCTCTTCATACCAGCCGATGCCGAGATCCCACTTGTACTGCGAGTGCAGGGTCTCGGGCTCGAAGCCTGCGCCCCTGGGATCCCGCAGGTGGACGTACTCGGCGGCGTGCTTGGCGCGGATCGAGAGGTGGACCTCGACCTGGTCGCCGGGGGTAAGCTCCTCGCCGTCGGCGAGCGGCCTGAGCACCCAGCCCGAGCCGTCGTTGAAGCGTCGGAAGTACTGCCGGGTGACCGCGAAGAGATCGCCCCGCGCCTCCTCCGGCAGCTTCTCGGTGGAGAAACTCCAGGTAGCCGAGGCGAAGGCGAAGCCCTTGGAGCTCTTCTCGACGACGACGGTGGACATGGTCTTCGGATCGATCTTCTGACCCGGCACAACCACCCGGTTTCGGCCGCCGGTGTACTCGTCGGGTTCGAAGACGAAACGGGTCATCTGCGGGCCGACGTGGACGGTGACGTCCTCGCGAATAGCCAGCGCGCCCTCGGCCTTGAGGTAGTGGGCCAGCGAGTAGAGGACCTCGGCGGTGGTCCGGGTCGACTTCCAGTGGTTGAGCTTCTTGTTGAGCAGCAGCCACTGGACCAGGCCGTGGCGCCGGCCGTCGGCGGGCTCGAGCCCGCCGCGCCCCCTGGGCGCGAAGGCGTGGGTCTCGGTGGTGTCGTTGTACCAGAGCCAGGCGCGGTCCTCGGGCGCCCAGTAGGTGCCGAGATCCTGGTCGGTCTTGGCCGAGTCCATCACCGAGTCGAATACGAGCTCGGCGTCGTCGGGGCGGCCGGCGCGCTCGAGGGTGAGCGCGAGGTAGCCCTTGAGCAAGGGCGAGTGCTCACGCCAGTGGCGGAAGCTGAAGTCGAGCATGCGCCGCCGATCGTCGTCGGTGAACACCCCGCCGGTCCACGAGTCGTCGGGGTAGTTCGAGAGCACGTAGTTGAGGAAGGTGATCGTCTCCCAGCAGCAGTCGAGGCCCATCATCTGCTCCACCAGGACGTCGATGTAATGGCGGTGCATGTAAGCCCAGGCGCGGATGATGACGTCCTTCGGGACCTCCACCCCGAACTCGAGCCCCTTCGAGAAGCCGTAGAGGATGTAGAGCGTCATGTAGGGCGAGGGCGGGCCGCCCGGCCACCACGGGAAGGCGCCGAGGGAAGTCTGGCTCTTCTTGAGCTTGGCCAGCGCTGCATCGCGCTGCGCGCGGGTGACGCGGGGATCGAGGACGTTGATGAGATCATCGGCCTCCTCCGGCCCGCCGCGCGAGGTCTGCAGCCACGGGGTCTCCTCGAGCTCCATCTTGCGGTTGGGGTCGGTGGCGTCCCAGGTCTCCAGCCGGGTGTCGCGTTTGGACAGCTTCTGCGCCATCGCCTCGACCGAGGGGTACTGGTCGTAGAGGCTGCCGACAATGCCGGTCGAGAGGAAACGATTGAGCGTCTGCTCGGTGCACTCGTACGGGTAGCTCACCAGGTAGGGCAAGGCGTTGAGCACCGAGTAGAAGAGCTGTGCGTCGATGGTGACCACGAGCTGGTTGTTGATCAGGGTGGGATCGTCGCCGGCAGCCATGTCGGCGAAGTGGAGCTCGCGGCGGTCGGCATCGTGCAGGGTGACGAAGCGCGACTGCATGAGGTGCATCCGCCCCGGCAGCACCGGCAGCGGCCGCATCTCGCCGTCGGAGAAGGCGCCGGCGCGGGCGGTCACCTGGAAGGCGACTGTGCCCACGCGGGCGGGGACTTCGAGGTCGAAGCTCAGGTCAGTGCCCGCGCCCGGCTCGACCGAGAAGGGCACGCCCGAGGTCTCGTTCGCCTCGAGACCGAAGAGCGGACGCAAATCCTCGCCGCTTTCGGGGTCGTTGATCTGAAGGTTGAGTCGGCCTTCGAAGACTTCCTCGCCGGCGTTGTTGACCACCACCTTGAGCACCGCGCGGTCGCCCTCACGGAGGAAGCGCGGCAGGTAGGGCCGCACCATCAGCTCCTTGACGCTTTGAGTCTGGCGGGTGATGGAGCCGCCACGCAGGTCGGTGGTCACGGCGTGAACCCAGAGGTTCCACTCGGTGACCGAATCCGGGACCTCGAACTCGACGGTGGCTGAGCCGTCGTCGCCAAGGAGCAGGTGGGGCTCCCAGAAGGCGGTCTCGGAGAAGTCCGAGCGCAGCTCGACCGGCGGTTGATCAATCGCATCGCCGGGGGATGTCGAGGCGAGGACAGCGCCGTCGTCTTTGCTCTCGTCTCGGAACGCA
The DNA here is from genome assembly GCA_030637805.1 of Acidobacteriota bacterium. GTDB lineage: Bacteria > Acidobacteriota > Thermoanaerobaculia > Thermoanaerobaculales > Sulfomarinibacteraceae > Sulfomarinibacter. The sequence goes on from DAOWFV010000190.1 coordinate 3,187, forward strand.
TCCGCTTCGGCCTCCTCGGCCAGTGCCGGTGCAGGGGCATTCATCGACATTGTCGAGACCTCCCGCGCCATGCCGGCCTTCATCATGCGCATCGGCCCACCCCGGCGACCCGGTCCGCCGATGCCGTATCCGTCGAGGGCCTTGAGGCGGTCGCCGTGAAGAGAGGGATAGCCCGGAAGCCCGCCGAGGCTCCCGTAGCTCCACGCCTGTTGGGCCTGGCCGAGGCTGACCCAAAGGTTGCCGATTCCCGTGCGGTTGGGGTAGAGCGAGAGCGGACTCGGCGGCGTGTGCGGCGCGAAGATGTCGAGCGAACGGTCGTACATGTAGGCCAGCAGCTCGGCGGTCCCGGCGTCTACCTCGGCGCCGTCGTGACCGCGCACCGTCACCCGGAAGGTTTCGCGTGTCCCGGGCCGCATGCGGTCGCGGAAGGTCGCGAACTCGAGATCCAGGCGGCGGTCGTCCCAGGGGACGAAGACCTGCGCGGTACGCCGGATGAGCTGGTGGTCGCGCACGAGCGTGAGGCTGACGCCGAAACCACCCCGGTCCCCGGAGCCGATCGGAAAGTCGATCACCCCACTGCGGCCGGCGCCGATCTCGCGGCGCTCGATGCGGCGGCCGTCGCGGAAGACCTCGAGGACCATCTCCTGCGCCTTGAGCCCGGTGAAGACCAACAGCCGCGCGGTCTCCCCCACCGCCACCGAGCTGCGCTCGAATCGCAGCAGCGCAGGCAGGGCGAGCGGCGTTCGGCGCTCACCCGCCACCACCAGGCTTCTCTGCGTTTTAAAAGTCGCGCCGTACTCGTCCTCGGTGGTGTAGACAACGCGGAAGGCCCCAGGTGCGAGACCGGGAATGTCGAGTACCGCCGAACCATCCTCGCCGTGTTTCACCTCGCCACGGGCGATCTCGGCGCCCTCGGCCCAGCCGGCCAGGACCGCCTCCGGATCGTAGGCCGGCTGCCATCGTGGGCGCAGACCGTCACCCGGCGTCCGGTACGCGTCCTCGTCAGCCAGTGCCGGAAACGGCTGATCGGCGGGAGTCAGGGTCTTGGGTGGCTGATCGAGCCGCAGCAGACGCCACTGCCCCGTGCCCGCGCGCGGCGTACCGTCGAGATCGGTCCGCAGCACTCGCACGGAAGCGGCCTCCTCGGCGGTGAGGAAACCGAGATCGCCGGTGATGCTCGCCTCGACCGAGACGAAGCCGAGACGGAAGGCGCGGCTCGCCGAGCGGGTCTCGCCGCCCTCGTCGGTCACGTCGACCCCGAGTCGATAGCGGTAGGTGACGCCCCGACCAGCCTCGCGTTCGTCGGCTTCAGGAGTGAAGCGGAGGCTGAACCGCCCCTCGTCGTCGAGCGACGCCTCTCCCGCGGCCACCACCTGGGTCCCGGTCGACGGCGCCGAGCGCCACCACCACCACCAGCGCGGATAGACCGGTTCACGAGTGACCCGCCAGTGCACCGAACCCGAGACCACGGGCAGGCCGAAGTAGTAACGCACTTCGCCCGAGAGGGCGGCCTCGCGGTTGAGGCGGAGGGGCGTCTCGGGATCAGAGACCGTCACCTCGAAGGTCGGCCGCTTGTACTCCTCGATCCGGAGCCAGGTCTGGCCGCCGAGGGAGGTCGACAGCCTCCACCGTCCGAGCAGACGACCGCTCGGGATCTCGAACTCCCCCGATGCAGAGCCGAAGTCGTTGGTGGTGACCGTCGTGGTGGTCACCTGCTCGCCATTGGCGTCGAGGAGGGAGACGTGCACCGGGGCCCGGGGCAGGGTCCTGAAGCTCATCTCCTCGCCGCCGCCACGATAACCCACGACCTTCCAGTAGATCTTCTGCTGCGGACGGTAGACCGAACGGTCGGTGTAGACCAGGGCCGAGGTGCGTTTGCCCGGCCCTCCGTCGCCCTGCGAATAGAGGCCGGTGCGGTCGAGCGCGAGATCCTCGCCGTGACGGGCGATGAGGAAGTGCTGGTTACCGTTCCAGCGCCGCTGGTCGAATCGCACCCGGCCGTCGTCGCCGGTGCGGAGCACCTCGATCTCGCGGTGACCGCGTTGGTAATCGAAGCGGAAGAGCGAGACCGCAACGTCTTCGAGCGGCCGGCCGCTCGCGCCGGAACGGGCGGTCACCTCGTAGCCACGTCTCACACGCCGGGTGAGAAGCACCAGATCGGTGAGCAGAAAGTTCTCGGCCACCAGATAGTTGTTCGAGTGCCCGAAGTCGGCCCGTACGGAGGCCACCAGGAGGTAGGCGCCGGGCTCGGTCAACGGCGGCACGTCGTAGGTGACGTGCGAGCGGAAGTCCGGGGTCGGCGGCAGCTCGACCTTCCACTCCGCCGCCGGGCTCTGCTGCTTCATGATCTCCTCGGCCTCGCGCCAGTGCGGCAGGAGATTGTAATCCTCGGCGTTCTCCACGTACTCGAGCAGGTCATAGCGGTAGGCGCGAACGTGGACCGCGGCCAGGTTGCGGTGGTCGAAGCGCAGGGAACGCCGTCCGGCGCCGTCCGCAGCCATGGCACTGAGACTGTAGGACGGGGCCTCGATCGAGGCCACGATGTGGGCGCAGCGCTGCCCTCCCAGGCTCTGAGGGTGGCGCTCCCGACCGGCCAGGGCTTCGGCGCGGGCACGAACCAGGGCATCGTGGTCTGACTCCTGCCGGATGAACTCGGCGAGAGTCGCCTGCCCCATCGACCACCAGTCGTAGCTGCGGTCGAAGCCTCGCTGGACCTTCTCCAGGTGGCGGCGGATCGCGAGCCGGTCCTCCTCACCGGTGAGGGCGGCGTGCAGCCGGCGCAGCCGTTCGAGGCGGACCTCGAGGGCGGCCTCGGGTCGCCGACCGGAATGGTGCCAGGTCTCGAGGTCGTCGAGGAGGGCGCCGATCTTGAGCAGAGGATGAACCTCGGGGTCGGCGAGATCGAGGGCGGCCGAGTGCTCGGGATCGCCCGCGATGAGCGCCGCCGCTCCGAGCTGGAAGATCTCGTTGGACTGCCCGGCGCTCCACAACGAGGAGTCGGCCAGCAACCCGACCCAAAGATAGGTCACCGCATCGCGGAGGGTGCCGCGGATGCGAGGCGGGTAGTTGTTCTGCTGGAGGTAGCGCGCGAGCGTGCCGATCGGCTCGCTTCCCCAATCGCCTCGTTGCCGCCAGACTTCGAGATAGGCGCGGTTGGCTTCGGCCACGATCTGGTCGAGGTCCCACTTCTTGAGATCGAGCTCACCGGAGGTCTCCACCCTCTCGCGTTGGCGGATCTCCCACGAGTAGGCGTGCACATAGGTGACCAGGGAGTTGGCGTAGAAGAGGTCGAGGACCGCACGCGAGACCGCGTCATCGGGCCACGGCTGGTCCTTGAGGAAGCGCACCGAGGTCTCGAAGCCGTGCAGCGCCGTACGCAGCTTGACCTCCTCGACCAGCGCGCGGGTCCACTCCTCGGCGTCACCCGCGGCCCGGGCCTGCTCGCGGATTTCGGCCACGGCCTCGGTCGCCGCCTCGAACTTCTGCTCCGAGATCAACTGGTCGACGTCGTTCCAGCTCACCGATCCCTCCCCACCCGGGGCGATCGTAACCTGCTCCGACCCTGGCTCGGGTGGCGGCCCCTGGGCGTTGAGAGCCTTGAGCGCAGCGGTCGAGACGATGACCTCCGCGAGAACGAGGAGGAGGATGATTGGACGCGAGCTGCTGAGGGATGATAATTTCCGCATGGCACCAGTTTAGACATGACAAAGCGGAGAAAGTTCCCCAGATCATTTTTTCCGCCCCGTGGCGCCGGGCGCCCCGAAGCCGAAAAAATGAGATGAGGATGGGATGGTCGCAGGTCGCACCGAAATTGTTGGTTGGACTCCTGCGATGTCAAGCCCGATCTGTCACTTCCCTAAGTTTTTCAATGAAACCTGAAGCCTGAGACCTGTGACTTGATCCCTGAGACCTGAAGCCTGCGACCTGCTCCCTGCTCCCTGCTACGATACCGCATGCTCACCACCGTCATCCTCGCCTCGGTCGTGGCCGCTGCGGTAGCCAGCCTGCTCTGGGCCGTCCGCGTCGGCGATCGAGTCCTCGAGGTGGTCTCGAAGGCCACCGCTTCGGCCGCATTCGTGGCCCTTGGTCTCGCGCGATTCAACCCCCAAGACACAGTAGGCGCCTGGCTTTTGGCGGGACTCGTGCTCTGCGCGGCAGGAGATCTCTGTCTGCTCCGGGATCGCACTTTCGATCTCGGCCTGATTACCTTTCTTCTCGGGCACCTCGTTTACGTGGCCGGGTTCCGGGCGGCGCTGCCGATGGGACGGTGGTCCGTGCTCGTGCTGGCGCCGCTCGCCATCGCCGGAATCGGCGCCCTCACCTGGCTGTGGCCCCATCTCGGACGGAGACGAGCGCCGGTGGCGGCCTACGTCGTGGCCATCACCGCCATGGTCTGGGGCGGGGTGTCGGCGACGGCTGCGGGCGCCCTGCCGTGGATGGCTGCGGCCGGAGCGGTCCTCTTCTACCTTTCGGATCTCGCGGTGGCGCGCCAACGCTTTGTCCACCCCTCCTTCGCCAACCGCGTCCTCGGCCTGCCCACCTACTACGCCGGACAGCTGCTGCTCGCCCTCATCATCGGATCCTGGCCCGGACACTGAATTCGCCACTGAATTTCTAAATTCTCTTCGTGATTTCTTTGTGTCTTCGTGTCTTCGTGGTTTATCCTCTCGGCCTGGATTCGTGATCCCTTGGAGGTTTCATGAGGCTCCGTACGACCACCGTCTTGCTGTTGATTACCTTCGCCGTCTGCGGTGTCCACGCCCAGGACAGCTGGAGCGCGCACACCCGAGCCGGTGAGTACGCGTTCGCGCGCGGAGATCTCGAGCGCGCCGAGGCCGAGTTCCAGGCCGCGCTCGAGATCGCGCAACAGCTCCCCGCGGGTGACAGGAGGCTGGAGACGAGCCTCGAAAACCTCGCCCGCCTCTCCGAGCATGAATCGGACTTCGACCGGGCCCAGTCGCTTTACCAGCTGCAGCTGGCTGCAGAGGAGATGCGCGTCGGCGAGGAGGACCCCGTCCTTCTCGACACACTCCTCGCCGTGGCACGCGCGGCCCAGCCTTCCGGGGACGTGCCCACGGTCCAGGAGAGTCTGACCCGTTACACGCAGATCGCCGAAACGACCGGGAAGGCCGACCCGGGCCGGTGGTGGCGGGCCCTGGCCATTCTCGCGCGCACTGAGACGATCCAAGAGCATCACGAAAGTGCTCTCCGCTGGCAGCGACGGGCGGTGGAGGTCCTCGACGACGACCGGGGCGCCACCGAGACCGAGCGCGCCGACGCAATCGAGACCCTGGCCCGCATGGAGCTGGTGGCGGGCGAGGGCCGCAGGGCCGAGATGCTGCTGGTGAAGGTCGCTCAGCTGCGCACCGCCGAGGATGAGGCCGACGCCACCGCGGATACTATGGCCAGTGGCGCCGCCGTCGCGTTCGGCGCCGGAGAGCCGGTGACCGCCGAACGCCTGGCGATGCGGGCGCTCAACGCGGCGCCGAATGCCGAAGCCGAGCTGATGGCCCGCCGGGTGCTTGCCGACATCTCCTGGGTCCGGGTCGGGCGCGGCACTGATGACCTCGCCGTCCTCCTCGCGGCCGCCACCGAAGACGAGGAGCTGGTCCGAGCCCGCGATAGGCTGCGTTCCCTGAACGTACTCGAGAACGGGGAGAACCGTGAAACTCTCACCAGGCTGGTGCAGGTCGAGGCCCTCAGAGGTCATCCTGGAGAGGCCGCCCGATGGCAGCAGCAGGTGCTCGCCCTTGCGCTCGCAGACGGCAACGCCCTGGCGGCACGCCAGGACCTCGTGACCCTGCTGGCCGCGGCCGGCGAGCTCGACGAGGCGCTGGCCGAGAACGCGGCCATCCTCGCGGACCTGGAGGCCCAGCACGGCGCCGCCGACCCGCGCCTGCTGCCCGTGCTCGAACAGCGCCTCGAGTTGCTGATCCGCGCCGGACACAAGAAAGAAGCGAAGAAGGTGAGGAAGCGGGTTAAGAAGCTGGCGCGATAATTAGGAATTCGGAATTCGGAATTCGGAATTCCCGGCGCGAAGACCCGACAGCGCTTTTGGACCGGCCTGCCCGCGCCTGGACCGACGAAACACCCCCACGCGCGGGCAACGGGCTTCGAGTCAGCCGGTTGCTTCCCCGCGTCGACAATTCCGAATTCCGAATTCCGAATTCCGAACTCGAGTTCTGTACCCTCCTTGCCCGTGCCATCGATGTCGGCGATGATGTTGCGTGATGGTTGATCGCCTTTCCCCCGGCAAGGTCCCCTGGGACCTTGTGGCCGACCTCGTGGCCGGCGAGCTGCCTCCCGAGGTGAGGCTGGGGCCGGCGGCAGGTGAGGACGCGGCCCTGGTGGAGATCGGCGGCGAGGTGTGGGCGGTGGCATCGGACCCGGTCTCCTTCACCTCCGTCGACGCCGGCCGTCTCGCGGTGATCGTCAACGCAAACGACGTCGCGGTTCGCGGCGCCCGTCCACGCTTCTTCCTGGCGGTCGCGCTGGTCGCCCCCGACGAGGCCTCGCCCGAGCGGGTGCGAGAGCTCCTCACCCAGGTCCGAGACACCTGCGCCCTGGTGGGAGCGACCCTGATCGGTGGTCACACCGAGGTCACCCCCGGTCTCCCCCACAGCATCGTCGTGGGAACGATGATCGGCCGGGTGGAGGGTGATGCCTTCACAACCGGCGGGCTGCGCGAGGGCGACCTCGTCGGCATGACTCGTTGGCCAGGGCTCGAGGGCACCGCAATCCTGCTCGGTGAGTTCGGCGACCGTTTGCGGGCGCTGCATGGCGACACGGCGCTTGTTCTCCCCGCGGATGCGCGGGACTGGCTGCTGGTGGCGCCGGACGCCCTGCGCGCCGCCGCCTGCCGCGGTGTGAGCGCCCTCCACGACGTCACCGAGGGTGGGGTTGGCGAGGCACTCTACGAGATGGCGGTGGCCTCCGGCCTCGAAATTGAGGCACGACGAGAGGACATCCCACTTCTCCCCCAGACCGTCACCATCTGCGCGGATCTGGGCATGGATCCCCTGGGTCTCATCGGCTCCGGAGCCATGCTCCTGGGCTGTGACGAGGCCGGCCGTGCAGAAGTGGAGGCGATGATGGCCGGGGCCGGGACCCCCTTCGCCTGGATCGGGCGGGCGCAGGCCGCCGGCGATCCGGATACGGCAGCGCTGCCGCGTTTCCCTCGCGATGAGCTTCTCAAGGCGGGCTCCATGGAGGGAATCGGTGCCGTGGTCTTCGACATGGACGGCACTCTGGTGGACTCCGACTACGACTGGTCGGAGATCCGCCGCCGCCTCGGAGTGTCCGGGCCGTCGATCATCGACGCCCTCAACAACCTGTCCGGGCCCGAGCGTGGAGCGCGGTGGGCGGAGCTCGAAGCGATCGAGGCCGCCGCCACCGCTGCAGCGCAACTCCATCCCGGCGCCCTTGAACTACTCGATCTTCTCTCAGAATACGGAATCAAAACCGCTCTTGTGACCAACAACAACGACCTCAACACCACAAGCCTCCTCGAACGCTTCGGCCTCCGTTTCGAGGTGGTGATCACGAGAGACTCCGGTCTGTGGAAACCCTCCGGAGCGCCGGTCGCCGAAGCTGCGCGCCGGCTCCGGATGCCGGCGGAGCGCTGCCTGGCTGTGGGCGACTCGCACTACGACATTCTCGCCGCCCGCGAGGCCGGGTTTGCAAGGGTGTGCGTCCTCCACGACGGGGACGGACGACACGACGGGGAGACGGACCTCAGCTTCAAGGACATTCTGGCGTTTGTGCGATACCTCCGAATTGTGTTGCCGAACCAGTAGGGATGCAGGTCGCAGGTCGCAGGTCGCAGGTCGCAGGTCGCAGGTCGCAGGTCGCAGGTCGCAGGTCGCAGGTCGCAGGTCGCAGGTCGCAGGTCGCAGGTCGCACCGAGATTGTGGGCTCGACCTTGGCGATGTCAAGCCTTTTCTTCAACTTCCGTGAGTTTTTAAATGAAACCTGGACCCTGAAGTCTGTGAGACCTGAGACCTGAAGCCTGAAGCCTGAGACCTGAAGCCTGAGACTTGATCATTACTCCGGCGTCGCCGCGAGCGCCGCCTGAAGCTCTCTCACCTTCTCTTGAATTCGCCTCACGTTGTCCGGTCCCATGCGCAGCAGGTGGCGCTGGGCGCCGGTCAGGCCCTCGAGCTGC
>DAOWFV010000013.1 GCA_030637805.1 Acidobacteriota bacterium
CGAGAAGCAGGCCGGCGATCGCGGCCGCTAGCGGCCGCGGCGCCCGGAACAGCCGATGGAGGAGGCCTGCCGACCCACGAGCCCGATAGGCTAGAAAGAGGGCGCCGAGAGGCACCGTCACCGGGAGGTAGCGCCGAGCGGCGAACGGGTAGTAGGGCGAGTCGCCGCTGCCGAGGAACAGGTAGAGGCTCAGCAGGACGAATACGAAGGCTGGGAACACGAGCCAGGTTGCGCGCCGGCGCCACAGATACCAGATCAGGCCGGCGGCGGCGCCCCAGACCACCAGGATTCCACTCAGCGCCGCGTAGTCGCGCAGGTGGCTCGTCCCGGTCGAGCCCCAGAGGAAAACCAGCGCGACCAGGAAAAGCATCCCGAGATCGAGCGGCGCCACCCTGGCCACCCTGGACCACACCAGGCGGAGCAGGACAACCAACCCGCATCCGAAAAGGACGAGCTTGAACCCGGAGAGGATCATAAGCTGGCCGAAGTGGTTCGCAAGGTGGGGACCCGCCAGCCAGGCGTCGAGGACCACAGCCGGAACCAGCAAGGCGAGAAAGACCCCCACCGCCCGGAAGCGCCGCCAGGGCAAAAGAATCAGGACGATGACGACGGCTCCGGCCACCGCCCAGGCAAAGAACTTGGTGAGGATCGCCAGCGCCAACAGGACCGCCGGCATCACCGCCGAGCGTGCCGTCGGTCTGCGCAGAAAGAGCACCATCCAGAGGAGCCAGCCAGCCAGGATGCCGGCGAGAAATGCCTCGGCGCTCGGGTACTTGAGGAAGATAAGGAACACAGGGTTGAGGATGATCGCCGCCAGCCCTGCGAACCGCCAGGCGCGCCCCGCCAGGAGGCGGAAGAGCGCGTCGTAACCAAGCAGGATCATCAGGGCGCCCAGGAGATTCGCGGCCAGCACGCCGCGAATCCCGAGTCCGGCGCCGAAGATCGCACCCCACAGCGGATAGAGAGGGAAGAACTGGGGCACGACCCGCCGGCCACGGACGATGAACCCGGGCGCCACCTCCCGCCACGGCCGGACGTAGGGTGGCTCGTACACCACCAGGTCCTCGGGAACGTCCTCCGGAATCACCTCGTCGAGGGGCCAGGTCCAGCGGCCGGTCTCTGACAGGTGAAGGGCCGAGATGGTGTAGACCCCTGCATCGCCGGTTGCGTCGAATGGCTCGCCGGCGGTCAGCACGGCAAAGGTCACCGCCACCGCCAGCAAGGCGATGATCGGGAGATGGCCCTTCAGCTCCAGGCCGGGCCAGTGACGGGAGCGAATACGGATCAGGAGGAGAGGCGCCTCGAGTGCGGCGAGCAGGGGCACGCTGAAATGGCCAGCTAGCATGAGGGCCAGGCCGAGAGCCGAGGTCACCCCCACGCTCGCGAAGACCACGAAGGGGAGGCGGAGTCGCCGCGGATAGCCTCGAGGGAGCAGAGAGTATCCGGGCAGAAGGATGAGGACGGGGATCAGCGCGGAAGCGATGGCCGGACTCACGCCGGGTTCCGACCTTTAGTATGCCTGGAAAGGCTCGAAATCACCGGTAGCGCTCCAGAAGACCCGTGCGCCCGTTGAACTCCGTGATGCGTTCATCCCACTCTTCGTAGGAGTGGAATCGGCGCGTCCAGTAGTCGTCGTCATACCACTGTGCGTCGAGCTCCTCGACGTCCTTGCCCAGCTGCTCCACCCAGGTGAAGTACTTGAGGTCGTGCATCCGTTTTCGGTCCCAGTAGCTCAACTCCAGCAGGTGGTCGATGCCCTCCCCCAGGAGGTAGCGCTCGTGGTGCACGGCGGCCGCCACCTCACCGTACGGGCCCTGCCGCTCCCGCTCCTCGGCGAACCGCGAGCCGTACATCTCCAACGAGTCGGTGGCCACGGTGAAGAGGATGTCCTTGGGACTCATCTCGAAGTACTTCGCGGTCTTGACCGCGGTGAGCAGATTGGCGATCGAGGAGATCCCGAGTAGATCGAGACGGCCCACCAGCTCGGGATCGACCCCACATCCCTCCAGGTACTCCCGGCCCACAGGCTCGTTGAACAGACGGAGCAGGCACATGCACGCCTCGTCGTCGATGCCGGCCACCACGTCCGTGTTCTTGACGTTGTGGATCCACGGAACGTGCTTGTCGCCGATGCCCTCGATGCGGTGCGAGCCGTGGCCGTTGTAAAGCAGGGTCGGGCACTGCAACGCCTCGGCCGCCACCACCTTGAGGCGCGGAAAGACCTCGCGCAGATAGTCGGCGCAACCGAGCGTACCGGCCGAGCCCTGGGTCAGGCAGACGCCGGCGAAGCGCGAGCCCTGCTCGCGCTCGGCCTCGAAGACCTCCTCCATCGCGCGGCCGGTGCAGACGTAGTGCCAGATGGCGTTGCCGATCTCGTCGAACTGGTTGAGGACCACGATCTCGTCGGGGCGCGCCGCCTTGAGCTCCGCGGTCTTGTCGTAGACCTCCTTGACGTTGGACTCGGAGCCCGGGGTCGCGTAGATCTCCGAGCCGACCTTCTCGAGCCACTCGAAGCGCTCGCGCGACATCCCCTCGGGCAGGACCGCTATCGACGGGCAGGCCAGGAGGTGGGCATCGTAGGCGCCGCCCCGGCAGTAGTTGCCGGTCGAGGGCCACAGGGCCTTCTGGGTCGTGGGATCGAAGGTTCCGTGCACCAACTTCTCCACCAACGGACCGAAGGTCGCCCCGACCTTGTGGGCGCCGGTCGGGAAATACTTGCCGACCAACATGATGATCCGGGCGTCGACCCCGGTCAGAGCCGAAGGCAACTCGATGAAGTTGACGCCGCGGTAGCCGCCCCCTGACTCCACCGGCTCGTTCTTCCAGGTAATGCGGAAGAGATTGCGCGGGTGGAGGTCCCAAAGGCCGATGCTCCCCAGCTCCTCGCGGATACCCTCCGGCACGAACTCCGGGTTGGCCATCTCGCGATATGTGGGGATGATGATGTCGCGTTCCCGGCAGCGCCGGACGGTGTTTTCGAGAACCTCTTCTGGGCTTCGCATGGCAGTTTGTATCCCTTCAACCTCGGCTTCGGACTATAGTACATGTCGGCGGGAACGCTGAGAGGGAGAGATCATGAGTCAAGGACCAGCGGCTTTGGAAGCGGCGCGAAGTTACGAGGAGCGAATCGTTCGATTTCTGCGGGACATGATCGCCATCCCCGCCGAGAGCGGTCAGGAGGGCGAGCGCTGCGAACGCGTCCTCCGTGAATATGAGTCCCTCGGCTTCGAGGAGGTCTTCTTCGACGGCCTCGGGACGGTTGTCGCCCGTCTCGGCTCGGGGCCCTTCAAGATCCTCATGGACGGTCACATCGATTGCGTCGGCGTCGGCGATCCGAAATCCTGGGACTTCGACCCCTTCGCGGGCAAGCTCGAGGACGGCGAAATCTGGGGCCGCGGCGCGGTGGACGAGCTGCCCGCCATCGCCGCCATGGCCTACGGGGCGAAGATCCTCGCCGACCGAGGCCTGCCCGAAGGCG
>DAOWFV010000082.1 GCA_030637805.1 Acidobacteriota bacterium
CACGACTGCCCGTCGACCTCGAGCCGCCAGGGCTCGTCGAGACGCAGGTGGTAGCGGTAGGTCACCGGCACCCGGATCTCGGTGAAGGTGGTGCCGAGAGGGATCAGGTCCCAGGCTACCCGCAGCTCCTCGCTTCGGGTGAAGGCCTCCACCGCGTTGAACGCCGCCAGCTCGAGCCGGATGGCGCTGTCCGGCGCCAGGCTTGGGATTGCGGCGACAAAGGTCTCGGTGATGGTGCCGGTCTTGAAGGCCGCGGCGATGCCGGCGGCGCCCTCCCCGAGCTCGCGGACGGCCTTGACGGCGGCGCGCCCCCCCTCGCCGGCGGTCCGCCCTAATTGCAGGACCGCGAGGTAGGCGACGAGGGCAAGCGCCAACACGACCGCCGGCCAGCGCAAAGCGTGCAACAGCTCCAGCGCTCTGGAGGGATTCTGCTGTCGGGCGCCGTCAGGGGCGGGGGGATTCCTGTCGTCGGTCATTGTCAGCACGCTACCTGTTCCGGTAGGTCGCCGCAAGGTCGAGCAACCCTGGGGCGAGCGGCGGCATCTCAGCTTGTGTGAACGGAATTTCGAAAACCGGAAAAGGAGAGCGGTCATGAGAGCATTTTCGAGACCAGTCGTTTTGATGTGTGCCCTGCTGTTGGTGGCGGGGTGGGGATCCGCGGATGAGCGGTTCAGCGAGGTCTTCGACCAGACCTTCGAGCTTGGTCCGGGCGGAACGGTCGCCCTCGACAACATCAACGGTGATGTCAGCGTCGAGGTCTGGGAGCGAGCGGAGGTTCACGTCTACGCTATCAAGTCGGCCAGCTCCCAGGAGCTGCTCGATCGGCTGGAGATCGACGTCGACGCCGGCCGTTCGGCGGTTCGTATCGACACGCGCTATCCGTCAACTCGCGATTATCAGAGCGAAGGGCGCTCGCACATGAAGGTCGAGTACACCCTGAGAGTTCCTCGGCAGGTGGCCGTCGACGAAATAGAGCTGGTGAATGGGAATCTGACCGTGATTGGCGTCGAAGGCGGGGTTCATGCCGAATGCGTGAACGGGACCATAGTGGTCCGTGAGAGCGCGGGTGACGCAAGCCTGTCGACGGTCAACGGCGGCATCGAGCTCTACGCAGGCCGGCTTGGCGCTGGTGATGAGGTAGAGCTGGAATCGGTCAATGGTTCGGTGGACCTCTTCCTGAGTGGGTCAGCCGGTGCCGAGATTCGGGCCGAGTCGGTCAACGGTCGCATCCACAACGACTTCGGGCTCGAGGTCCACAAGGGCAAGTACGTCGGCTCGGACCTCCAGGGGACCGTCGGCGGCGGCGGCGCGCAGGTCGAGATCGAGACGGTCAACGGCAAGATCGCGGTGCTCGGCTGGTAGACCCAATGCGGGGGGACGCGGCGGTGGCCGCGTCCCCCCGGCTTGATCTTCGGCGCGCAGCGGTTAGAATGAGCCATCGTGCAGGATAAGGGCAACGCTGGAAAGACGCGGCACTTTCGATCCGCATCGGCCTACGAGGACCTAGTGGGTTTCTCTCGTGCGGTGCGTCGCGGCTCACGGATCGCCGTCTCCGGGACTGCGCCACTCGACGAGGAAGGCGAGACGGTGGTCGGCGACGCCTACGAGCAGGCGAAGCGCTGCCTGGAGATCATTCTCGCGGCGGTCGAGGGTCTCGGGGGTACCATCGACGACATCGTGCGGACCAGGATCTACGTGATCGATGCCTCCGATTGGGATGCCGTAGGTCGCGCCCACGGTGAGTTCTTCCGTGAAACCTACCCCGCGGCGACCATGGTCGTGGTGAAGGGGCTTCTCGATCCCCGCTGGCGGGTGGAGATCGAGGCCGAGGCCGAGGTCCTGTCCTGAGGCTGGCGGTGCTGGCAATCGTCGCCTTCGCAATGACGGCAGACGCCCAGGAGACACGGCTGATGCCGTTCGAGATGCCGGACCAGTTCGAAAACCTCCATTCCGAGCGGGAGTTCGCAGGCAGGGTGGTGGTCTTTCTGGGCAGCGGCCGCAAGGGATCGAAGTTCAACGAGTCCTGGGGGAGGGCCTTGGCGGGGGAGCTGGCCGGCGCCGTACGCGATGGCGATCTCCAGATCGTCGGTTTTGCGCACCTCAGAGGGGTGCCGTCCTTCCTGAGCGGATCGGTGCGAAAGCGGTTTCCCCAGAAGCCCGAGGAATGGGCGTTGCTCGACTGGAAGGGCTTTTTCGCCCGCACCTACGGCCGGACGAAGGGAGCGGCAAACCTCTATGCCTTCGACCGCTCCGGTCGGCTGATACACCGCCTGGGGGTGCGTGAGGTGGACCGGAAGCAACTGGACGACGTGGTGGCGACGCTGCACAAGGCGCTGGCGACCGGTGATGAAACCGAGCCGTAAGCTAAAGATATAGCCTCCCGCGTGTTATACTCCGCCCATCGAGGTGGATGAGTACCTCCTGAACAACTGCTTTCTCCCGGCGTGGGCGGCGGCGGAGGGGACAGGGGCCGGCCTTGGGCGAAGCTTCGCCCGCTCTGCGGTAGGATTGGGCGGAAAATGAACAATCTTCCCCGCCTCCTCCTCATTGACGAGAACTCCGGTGATCGTGAGCTCGCTTCCCTGGTGTTGGTGGGTCAGTTCGGGGATATCGAGATCGAGGCAGTGGGGACCGCCGCCGAGTTCAGCCGTGCACTTGCCGCCGGGCGATTCGGCCTGGTCATCACCGAAGCACATTTCTCATGGGGTGACGGCCTCGAGCTGATCAAGCTGGTGCGAGAGGTGCGGCCGGACTGTCCGGTGATTCTCTTCACTGCGGCCGGGGGAGAGGCGCTGTGGGGCGGGACCCTGCGTCTCACCGTCGACGGCTTTGTATCCAAGTCATCGGAGGGATACGTCGGTCTGCCTGCAGCCGTGCGTTCGGTGCTCTTCCGCAGCCGGAGGCGAGCGTTGGCGAGCTCGCGAGACGCGCCCTACCGCAGGCTCGTGGAGGGTTTACCGGTTGGCGTCTTCGTGGCCACCCTGGACGGTGAGATCCTCGAGGCCAACCCCGCCTTCGCAGGCATGCTCGGTCTCTCCGATCCCGAGGAGGTGGCGCGATCGAGCTTCCCGGGCTTTTTTGCGCAGCCGTCCGCCGCCGACACCTGGAGATCGCAGATCGCTGCTTCGCGCAGCGTCGGCAACCTCGACGCTGAGATTCGGCGTGCTGACGGTGTCCTGATGTGGGTTCGCATCTCCTCGTGGGTGGTGGAGGACGCGGCATCCGGCGTTAGCCACATACAGGGAATCGTCGAGGAGACCGGGGAGTACCACCTGGCGCAGGAGGAGCTGGCAAAGCAGACTCGCGCCCTTGCGCGCTCGAACGACGAGCTCGAGCAGTTCGCCTACGTCGTCTCCCACGATATGCAGCAGCCGTTGAGCCTGGTATCGAGCTATCTCGAGCTTCTTGGTGAGGCTTGCCGTGGGAAGCTCGAAGCTGAGGATCTCTCCTATCTCGAGCGGGCTATGGCCGGCGCCGTGCGCATGCAGGCAATGGTGGACGCCGTCCTGGGGTACGCCCGCGTCGATGCCCGCGGTGGGGAGTTCGAACCGGTCGATCTCGAAGCCGTTCTGCTCGAGGTAGAGAGCAGGCTTCGGGAGGAGATAACCTCCGCCGAGGCGAAGATAACCCACGACCCGCTGCCGTCGGTTGCGGCGGACGAGGGGCAGATGGAGCAGCTGCTGCAGAACCTGATTTCCAACGCCCTCAAGTTCGCCGGCGACCATCCACCACGGGTGCATCTGGCCGCGGAGGAACAGGAGAAGGAGTGGTTGGTTTCGGTGCGGGACGAGGGCGTCGGGCTCGACCCCAAGGCGGCCGATCGCATCTTCGTGATGTTTCAGCGCCTGCACACCGAAAAGGAGTATCCGGGGACGGGAATCGGCCTGGCGATCTGCAAACGGATCGTGGAGCGGCACGGCGGCCGCATCTGGGTGGAGTCTCAACCGCAGCACGGCGCGACGTTTTGGTTTACGATGCCAAAGAGGCAGGATGATGATGAGGAGGGTAGTTCGTGAGGATTCTGGTGTTAGCTCGCATATCTCACCGGGTTTTGTCGCGAGGGCGGCGATGCACCGCACCCCGCGGGGTTTTCGACCCGAGGGGGGCGGAGGCGTACTCGATAGTACGTCGAGCACACCGAGGCGAGAAAAAACCGCGGGGTGCGGTGCATCGCCGGCCGCAGCAGAAAGCTGGTGAGATATGCGGGCTAATACCAAGAGGGCTGCATGCGGGCTGAGGACGGTCCAGCCGAGCTGAGGCGGGACGAGACGGTTCGTTTGCTGCTGGTCGAGGACAACGTCGACGACGCCGAGCTGATCCGCACCAAGCTCGCGAGAGGGCGGCGTCTCCGGGTCGAGGTCACTCACGTCGACCGGTTGGAGAAGGGTCTCGCTCGGCTCGCGGCCGGCGACCACGACGTGGTTCTGCTGGATTTCTCGCTGCCCGACAGCTTTGGACTCGATACCTTCCGGCGGGCTCACACGGCCGCGCCGAGAGTACCGATCATCGTGCTCACCAGCCTCGACGATGACGAGCTCGCGGTTCAGGCCGTGCGCGAGGGCGCTCAGGATTATCTGGTCAAGCGTGAGGCGGATACCCGTCTGCTCGTGCGCTCCATCCTCTACGCCATGGAGCGCCAGCGTGCCGACGACGCCCTGCGCGACAGCGAGGAGCGGTTTGCCCTGGCGGCGCGCGGCGTCAACGACGGACTTTGGGATTGGAACCTCGTCAACGACCGCGTCTTTTTCTCACCGCGCTGGAAGTCGATGCTCGGTTTTGCTGAAGCGGAGGTTGGTGACAGCCCGCGTGAATGGTTGGACCGTATCCATCCCGACGACCGCCCCCCGTTCCGCCGCCATCTCGACGCTCACCTGGCCGGGGACGCCGAGCAGCTCGAGTTCGAACACCGCATGCGGGATGCGGCGGGCGAGTATATTTGGGTGCTGGCACGGGGAGTTGTGGTGCGGGGCGACGACGGTAAGCCCTACCGGATGGCCGGGTCGCAGACCGACATCACCGCGCGCAAGAGGGCCGAACAACAGCTCCAGCACGACGCGCTCCACGACGGGCTCACGGGTCTTGCGAACCGGGTCCTGTTCATGGACCGGCTGGCCTGTGCGCTGGCCGACCTCCAGCGGCGCGCCACGCCCCACTTCGCGGTCCTTTTCTTTGATCTCGACCGCTTCAAGAACGTTAACGACAGCCTCGGCCACACTCTGGGGGACAAGCTCCTGGTGGGCATAGCCCGGCGCCTCGAGCACTTCCTGCGACCCGGGGACACGGTTGCGCGCCTGGGCGGGGATGAGTTCGCCATTCTCCTCCACAGGGTGGAGACGGCCGGCGGCGCGATCCACGTCGCCGATCGGATCCAGGAAATCCTGAACATGAACTTCTCCATCGACGGGCACGAGGTCTTTGTCACCGCCTCCATCGGCATCGCCCACAGCGCCACCGGATACTTGAACCCGGAAGAAATCCTGCGCGATGCCGACATCGCCATGTACCGGGCGAAGGCGGGGGGCAAGGCGCGCTACGAGATCTTCGATCGTGACATGCACCAGAGCGCGGTGGCGTTGCTCAAGCTGGAGACCGAGCTGCGGCAGGGGGTGCAGCGCGAGGACTTCGTCATGCACTACCAGCCCATCGTCTCGCTTGACCACGGGTGCATCGTTGGCTTCGAGGGCCTGGTGCGCTGGCAACACCCCGAGCGGGGGCTGGTGTCACCGACCCAGTTCATCGCGGTTGCCGAGGAAACCGGACTGATCGTGCCGTTGGGGTGGTGGGTGTTGCGCGAGTCCTGCCAGCAAACGCGCGAGTGGCAGATCCGTTTTCCCGGAGAGCCGCCCCTCTGGATCAGCGTCAACATGTCAGGCAAGCTGTTCATGAAGAAGAAGATGGTCGACCACCTTATGAGCATCCTCGAGGAGACCAGTCTCGAACCGAGCAACCTGCGCATCGAGGTCACCGAGAACGTGATCATGGACCACGCCGATGTGGCCATTCGCAACCTGATGGAGCTCAGGGCGCTGGGTGTACAGCTCAGCATCGACGACTTCGGAACCGGGTACTCTTCGCTCAGCTATCTGCAGCGCTTCCACTACGACGAACTC
>DAOWFV010000094.1 GCA_030637805.1 Acidobacteriota bacterium
AAGCTCGAGGAGCCGACCATCGAGATCATGACCAAGATCAAGCTCGAGCTGGTGGGCCTGAGCGGTTTCGAGGACTACCTGCCCTCGGAGCTGAGCGGTGGCATGAAGAAACGCGCCGGGATCGCCCGCGCCATGGCCATGGATCCCGAGCTCATCTTCTATGACGAGCCTTCGGCGGGGCTCGACCCGATCGTCGCGGCCGGCATCGACGTACTCATCCGGGAAATGCAGCAGACCTTCGACCTCACGAGCGTGGTGGTGACCCACGAGATGGAGAGTGTCAAGCTGATCGCCGACACCGTCTGCGTGCTGGAGGAGGGCCGGGTGGTGGGCATCGGCTCACTCGACGATCTCGAGCGTTCAGAACACCCGTACATCCAACAGTTCTTCGCGCGCCGGCCGGACGCGGCAACATCCGGCGACTCGGCCTACGCGCGATCTCTGACCGGGCTCGATTGAAGCGAAAGGACCCAGATCCGCAATGAAAAACAACTTCACTGCAACCGAGATCAGGGCCGGCGCCCTGGTATTGACCAGCCTCTTGATCCTGGTGATATTCGTCGCAGCGATCAGAGGATGCCGGCCGCGGGACGACACCGCCAAACAGTACTTCGCGATGTTCACGGACATCAGCGGTCTCAATAGTGGGGCGGACGTCCGGTTCGGTGGAGTCAGGGTCGGGAAGGTCATCGTCATCGAACCCGACCCCGAAGACCGTTCGGAGATTCGCGTCACGGTCGAGGTCCGCGGCGACGTGCCCGTCAACGAGGCCAGCGTCGCCACCATCGCGCAGGTCACCCTGACCGCCGAAAAGCACCTGGAAATATCCACCGGTGCGCCCGACGCAGCGTTGCACTCAAGCGGCGACATTCTGACGTCCCGAACCGGCTCCGGCGGCTTCGTTGACATCCCGGATATCGAAGGCATCACCACCCGGCTCGAGACGCTGCTCGACAACGTCATCGCGCTCGTCGGCGGGACTCCGGTCGGTGACACAGGTGTCGCCGGCGGAGATGAAGTGGTAGATCTCACCAAGATCACCGCAGCCCTCGAGAAGACCCTCAACGAGAGCACGGGCGCGATGAGCGCGGTCAACTCCGCGATTTCAGACAACCGCCAGGGCATCGACGACATTGTCGCCAAGCTGGTCGCGCTCGAGGATGTGGCTACCGAGCTCCTGACCCAGATCAGCGCCGTTGTCGCCGATAATCGTCAGCCGCTGAGCGCGACCGTCGCCAACCTGCAGAAGCTTACCGAGGAGGCGAGCACAGCGGTCGAGGAGATGGCCGGCTCGTTGAGCGTGACCCTCCAACATCTCGAGGACGTCGGCGGCAACACCAGCGATCTGATCGACGATCAACGGCTGACCATCGAGGAGATCCTCCTCAACCTACAGGAAACGACCCGCAACCTGCGGGAGCTCTCGCGGACCCTGGCGTATCAACCCGATGCTCTCATCCGCGGCGCAAAGCCGCAGGGGCGGAAGAACGAGGAGAAATGATGAGATCCAAGCTGTACCTAGCCCGCATATCTCACCAGCTTTCGGCTGCGGACGACGATGCACCGTACCCAGCGGTGTTTTCTCGCCTCGGGGTGCTCGACGTACTATCAAGTACGCCTCCGCGCCCCTCGGATCAAAAACCTCGCTGGGCACGACACCTCGTCGCCCTCGCAACGAAACCCGGTGAGATATGCGGGCTGGCCGTGGCGGTTTGCCTGCTTTCTGCCTGCGCCTCGGCGCCAAAGATCGACTACTACACCCTCGCCATGGAGCCGTCCGGTCAGGCTCGGCCGACCGTCAATCTGGTGGTCGGAAGGCTGCAGACGACCGAGGCGCTAGGCCGCAGTCAGATTCTGATCTCGACATCCTCCACGGAGGTCGACTACTACGCGACCGATCTCTGGGCCGGTAGTGTGGGCGAGCTCGTGCAACAGAAGCTGGCTGTGGAGTTCGGCCCGCCAGTCGAGGGGCGGAGGACCTTGAAGGTCTCAGGCACTGTTCTCGCCTTCGAGCAGGTCGACGTGGGCAGTGGGGCAGAGGGGCGGGTGAAGCTGCAGATCGAGGTCCGTGATGCTGCAATCAAACAGTACGAGAAGCCTCTGCTCGAGAAGACCTACGAGGTCAGGCGGAGCGCCTCCATGCCGAGCGCTGCGGCTGTCGTGGTTGCCCTGTCAGAGTGCATCGAGCAGATTGCAGCGGAGATTGCCACCGACGTGTGGTCGCCCTGAGCTTCCCCGTCTCCGCGCCCGCGCCCGTGCCCGATGTCGAGCATGGCGCTCCTGATTTCAGCGCGACCTTTCTGTCGTCGCGCTCCCCGAGAGAGCCCCCCCTGACGATATTTGGGACTCAACGGGACGGGTCGCCGACACGCCCACGATCCCAAAATCGTCAGGGACGGCACGTCCGAAGAAGCGCGCCCAAGCGCGGGCAGATCGCTCCGATCCACCTAATCACTTACCGCGCCGTTCATTCCGAATTCCTAATTCCTAATTCCGAACTCCTCGCGCTACCATAGGGCGGTGAAATCTGCGCGAGATCACGAACTGCGCCTCTACGGCCACCGCGGGGCCTCGGCCCGGCTGCCCGAGAACACTCTGCCCGCATTCGCCGCGGCGTTGGAGGACGGCGCCAACGCACTCGAGCTCGACGTTCACCGCACCGCCGACGGGCATTTCGTGGTCGCACACGACCCCCACGGTCATCGCACGGCCCGCGCAGCGGGACACATCAGGGAACTCAGTCTGCGCGAGATCCTCTCCTGGAACGTAGCCAAGGGTACCAACGGGTCCGGGCTGGAACCGCACGCCGTTCCCACTCTCGAGGAGGTGCTGGGTGCTTTCCCCGGGGTGCCCATGAGCATCGATCTCAAGCCGGACGACCCGAGCGCGGTGCCTTCCCTACTCGAGGTAGTCGCCCGCCACGGCGCCGAGAAGCGGGTGCCCCTGGCGAGCTTCAGAACCCGGGTGGTTCGTCGGAGCCGCGGGCTCGGGTACCCCGGGCGCACGACGTTGTCGAAGCTCGAGGTGGCCCTGGTCCGTTTCCTCCCAGCGACGGTAGCGCGACGCTTCGTCACGGGAGACGCCGCCCACATCCCCGTGCAGCACGGGATAGTGCGGCTCGACGGACCGCCTTTCATCGCACGCTGCCGCGCCCTCGGCCTGCGGGTCGACTACTGGGTGGTGGACGACCCCCAGGAAGCGCGCCGATTGCTCGCCGCCGGCGCCACCGGCATCATGACCGACGACCCGGCGCGCATCGCGCCGGTCTTTCGGGAGCAAGGGGACGCTCAGTTTTGAGTTTTTAGTTCTCAATTCTCAATTCTCAATTCCGAATTACTGGCGCCCTGCGGGCGCCGTGACCCCCCACCACGAGCGGGGGGCCGCTCGCCGGCGATCCCCGGCTGCGGCCCCATCCGCTCCCG
>DAOWFV010000002.1 GCA_030637805.1 Acidobacteriota bacterium
GTCGGCTTCGTCAATGAGGTCCGCGAGGTAGTCCAGGTAGGTCGGTTGTGCGCGATACCCGTTGGGGAGCGTGAGCAGCTCGCAGAGAGCCTCGTCCGCACGCGCCAGAGCCTCGCCGGGCTTGCCCTCCTGCTGCAGGCGCTGGGCTTCGGCCATGAGCTCGTCAGCCCGTTGCCGGGTGGTGTTTTCCCACTCGATATACGTCTCGGGGAGCTTTGCCGCCGCGGTGTTCACCTCGTTCGAGGGCCCTGGCGCGGAGCTGCACGCAACGAGGAGCAGCACCGGCGCTGCGAGAAGCAGCAGTCGGCCGATAGATCCCAGACTGGAAGGCCTCAAGGGATGTTCTCCAAGTCTACGGAAAAGCGCAGACAGAGCTTGTTGAGCGATGTTGCGTCGTCGATGTCGAGAGAGACCGGATCGAGGGTGTGAATGATGTCCCCGTTCTCTCCCTGAATGCGGATTGCCAACTGCAACCCGCGCATGTTCTTGAATATGTCGGAGTTCAGGGTCTTCTCGATCTTGCGCCGAAGCTCCTGGGTGCGCCCCTCGTTGCCGGCGAGGAGGGAGTCCAGGTCGAGCTCGGGCGTCGACTTGTTGAAGCGCCGCCCGAGGTCTCCCATCGTGGCTTGCTTACGCAGCCCGTCGAGCTCGGCAAGGATGTCCATCTGGTTCGAAACGTGGACGTGTTTCACCGGCGGCGGCTCGGCCTCGGAGGTGGCGGTTTGGTCGAACTCCACCCGCACTTCGGTGTCCGGTTTGACAGGGCCGTCTCCGAAGGGCTCTCCAGAATCTTTCCCGGCCGCTTCCCTCGTTTCTTCACCAGCATCATCGTCGCCAACCTCGAAGAGGTCGTCGGCGACCGCCTCGTGATCCTCCGGACCGACCTCTTCAGCGACCTCGGTGGGCGGTTCCCCGGTCGTTTCGAAGTCGACATCCGTGGGGTCGTAGCCGGCCTCTGTGGAGAGCTCACCATCCTCAGGTGTGGTTAGTTCGGCTTGGGCCGGCGCGGCATCGGGGATTGCCTCGGTCGAAACCTCCAACGCCTCTTCCGGCACCTCGTCGTCAACGCCCTCCTCGGCGGCGCGGGCGAGAGCGGCGGCCGAAATCGACGCGGGCGGCCGCGGCGGCTTCACGGGCTGTACCGATGGGCCGCTCAGCCGGCTCGCACCGGTCCCAGTCTCTGGCGCAGTCATCCGCTTGCGCAGTTTCTTGAGTGTGAGCTTGGTGATCTCCTTCAACGTCTCGAAGACGCCGTCGCCGTTGATGGCGGAGGACTCGTGGAAGGGGAACGCGCCGTCCGGGTTGAGGTCGGAATTGAGTTCTTCGAGCGCCAGGATGTTTTTGAGATCACGCTTGTTGTACTGCATCACGAGTGGGACGTCGGACATCTCGAGCCCCAGCTCCTTGAGGTTTTCCAAGAGGCTTCCGAAGCTCTCGATATTGGCCTCGCGCATGGGGCGTTGAGAGTCGGCGACGAAGACCAGCCCGTCGACGCCCTTGAGAACCAGCTTGCGTGTAGTGTTGTAGAAAACCTGACCGGGCACGGTGTAGAGCTGAAGGCGGGTCTTGAAACCGCCTATGGTCCCCACCTCGATCGGCAAAAGATCAAAGAAAAGGGTGCGGTCAGACTCGGTTTCGAGCGAAACCATCTCGCCCCGCGAGGTGGGAGAGGTTTTGGCATAGATGTAGCTCAGATTCGAAGTTTTCCCACAGAGGCCAGGACCGTAATATACGATCTTGGCAGCCATCTGCATTGTTGCCCAGTTGAAGAAAACCATGTCGGAATTGCGACCTCGTCCGCAAATTCCAAGCTAGCACAGTGCCCCACAACGGTCAATCACGACAGTCGGTTGCGGTTTTCAGAGGCAGCCCACACAACGGACAGCGGGAGCTCTGACACGTCGCGAAATGTCCACCGGCGGTGCTACAATAAGGCCAACCGACCCGGGTGTCACCCGTGTCTGGATTTCGTGTTCGAGGTCCGTCTGAGGATAAACGGGCGGATTGCCGGGAGATCACCGATGAACCTGAGCAAGAGAGCGCTTTCCGTTCTCTGCGCCGTAGTGGAGTACTACATCCGCTCGGGCGAGCCCGTCGCCTCGCGGCAGGTGGCTCGTCACTCGGGTTTCGGTCTGTCCGCCGCCACCATCAGGAACGTGATGGCTACGCTGGAGGAGAGGGGCTACCTCAGCCGGCCGCATCCATCAGCCGGCAGCGTACCCTCAGACCTCGGTTTTCGTGTTTACGTAGACACCATCCCCCCAGGGCGTGTCCCGTCGGCTTCGGTGCAGCGCGAGCTGACCGAGCGCATGGTCGAAATGCAGCGCGAACTGGTGGAGGATATCGAGTGGCTGGCGCGGCTCATGGCAGACACGACCCGCGAGGCAGGGGTGGCGGTGCGGCCCATGGGCAAAGGCGCGCTGCTGGAGGCGGTGTCCCTGGTGCTCCTCGATGATTGCCGCGTCCTTGGGGTGGTGGTCACCGATGACGGGACGGTGGAGAAACGGGTCGTGGAGCCCGGCCAGGACCGCAGCCGGGAGGAGTTGCAGACCCTCGCCAACTTTCTGACCCGGCGGTTGTCCGGTCTGTCGATTCGCGACATCGAAGGGCGGCTCGAGGAGCTGCTCAAAACCGATGAGATGGCGGAGGGGGAGCAGGAGGCCGATGTCCGCGAGGTAACGCGCCAGCTCTTCAACGAGGAGGAGATCGAAGTCGAGGTGCTCGTGGCAGGGACCGACAACCTGCTCGCCACCGCGGATTTCTCGGACGTCGATCGGGTCCGATCCCTGCTCGCGACCCTCCAGGATCGGGCGCAAATCGCGCATGATCTGCGGCGCGCACTCGTCGGCAAACGGACCCAGGTGATCATCGGGGGGGAGTCGGAGGCCACCGCCTCGGGCAGCTTGGGAATGGTGGCAACCCTGTATTTCAAGGACGGAAGAAGGGCTGGCGCGGTGGGCGTCGTCGGCCCTCGACGGATGGACTATCAGCGGGTTGTTCCGGTAGTGGAGTTCATCGGAGACAAGCTGACGCAGATGTTGGAAACACCGGGGGCGAGCCATGCCTGACGAAAAAGACCCCGCGCAGGAGCCGGATCAGCTCGACGACGTCATCGAGATCGAGTTCCTCGACGAGGAGAGCGGGCTGCAGCCTGTGGAAGAAAGCCCGAGCAGCCCCGACGGGGAAGAAGAGCTGTCGATCCAGGAAGAAGTGGACCACCTCAAGAACGAGCTCGACCACGTGCGCGACATCTACCTCCGCAAGCTGGCGGAGTTCGACAACTTCCGCAAGCGGACCGAGCGCGAACGTGAGGATTTCCAGCAGACCGCGGGAGAGGACCTGGTCAAGGAGCTGCTGCCCGTGCTCGACAACTTCGAGCGGGCGCTGCAGCAGGAAAAGACCGATAGCGGTGCTTTCCGAGATGGTATCGAGATGATCGCCAGACAGTTCTGGGACACGCTCCAGCGCAAAGGTCTGGAGGTAGTGAACCCGGAAGGCCAGCCGTTCGATCCGGAGCTTCACGAAGCGGTGCAGCGGGTGGAGGCGGCCGATCACGCCCCGGGGACGGTGGTCTGGGTCATGCTCAAGGGCTATACCTTCGGGGATCGTCTGATCCGGCCGGCGATGGTGGGAGTCGCGGTGGAACCGCAGGGACCGGAGAGCGTTGGAGGGAGCGCGTTTTGAGCAAGATCATCGGCATCGATCTGGGGACCACAAACTGCTGTGCTGCGGTTGTGGACGTTACCAAGCCGGTGGTGATTCCGAATCGAGAAGGAGCACGCACCACACCGTCGGTGGTCGCCCTGACCGCGGCTGGGGAGCAGCTGGTCGGACAGATCGCCCGGCGCCAGGCGATGACCAACCCGCAGAACACGGCATATGCGGTGAAACGGCTCATCGGTCGACGATTCGACTCCGAGGAGGTTCGCTGGGCGCGGACCCTGGTGCCCTATGCCATCGTCGAGGCGGAGAACGGCGACGCCTACGTCGAGGTCCAGGAAAAGGCGTACAGCCCGCCCGAGATCTCGTCCTTCATCCTGCGCGAGATCAGGGAGTTTGCTGAGGAGTTTCTGGGTGAGGAAATTACCCAGGCGATCATCACGGTGCCGGCGTACTTCGACGACAGCCAGCGTCAGGCTACTAAGGATGCGGGCACGATCGCCGGTCTGGAAGTGCTGCGCATCATCAACGAGCCCACCGCGGCCTCCCTCGCGTACGGTTTTGGGAAAAACAAGAACGAGGTAATCGTGGTCTACGACCTCGGTGGCGGGACCTTCGACATCTCCATTCTCGAGATTGGAGACGGGATCTACGAGGTCAAGTCGACCGCCGGCGACACCTTCCTCGGTGGCGAGGACTTCGACGCACGGATCATGGAGCACCTGCTCGAGGAGTTCAAGCGCGAGACAGGACTCGACCTGTCCGATGACATGATGGCGATGCAACGCATCAAGGAAGCGGCTGAGGCGGCAAAGTGCCATCTCTCTTCGGATGATGTGAGCGAGATCTCCCTGCCCTTCATCGCCGCCGATCACACGGGCCCGAAACACCTCCAGGTGAAATTGACCCAGAGCCAGGTCGAAAATCTGGTGAGCGATCTCGTGGAGCGGACGCTCGAGCCGTGCAGAAACGCCCTCGAAGCGGCGAGGCTGCAGCCGGAGGACATCGATCAGGTCATTCTCGTCGGTGGGCAGACGCGGATGCCTCTGGTGCTCAAGACCGTGACCGAGTTCTTCAAGCGGGAACCCACCCAGGAGATCAACCCCGACGAGGTGGTGGGCATCGGCGCGGCGATCCAGGCGGGCATCCTCCAGGGAGAGGTCAAGGACCTCATCCTCCTCGACGTGACCCCGCTATCGCTGGGTATCGAGACCCACGGTGGGCTGTTCACCAAGATCATCGATCGCAACTCGACCATTCCCACCAAGAAATCGATGATCTTCACCACGGTTGGGGACAATCAGACCACGGTGGAGGTGCACGTGCTGCAGGGCGAGCGTGGTATCTCGAACGAGAACCGGTCCCTTGGCCGCTTCGATCTGGTTGGGATCCCGCCCGCACCACGCGGCGTGCCGCAGATCGAGGTTACCTTTTCGATCGACTCCAACGGAATCGTCAACGTTGGGGCACGTGACTTGGCCACCGGCAAGGAACAGAGTATCGAGGTCAATCCTGCGGGGGGTCTGTCCAAGGCCGAGATCGACAGCCTGATCGCGGAAGCCGACAAGTTCCGCAAGGAGGACGACACGCGCCGCGAGACCCGGCAGCTGCAAAACCGGCTCGAAGGCCTGCTCTACACCAATGAGCGGGTTGTCCGCGAGTTCGGCGGGAGTCTCAAGACCGAGGAGCGGGAAGAGGTGCGTGCCACCCTGAATCGGGCGCGGAAGGCAATCACCAGCGAGGAGAGATCGGTCCTCGAGGAAGCGATCTCCGCGGTCCAGGAAGCGGCCCAGATTCTCACCCAGGTCATCATGATCAACCCCCTTGCGGCCCTCGGAGGCGACTTCGGACTGGAGACTGATTCCTCGGATGGTACTGAAAGCGAGTCCTGAGCTTCGATGACGGCGGAAACAAAGCGAGATTATTACGAAGTGCTCGGCATCGGCCGGGATGCGTCGATGGGCGATATCAAGGCCGCCTACCGGCGGATGGCCGTGAAACATCACCCCGATAAAAACCCGGGTGATTCGACGGCCGAGGCGTACTTCAAGGAAGCATCCGAAGCGTATGCGGTGCTTTCGGATGCGGAGAAGCGTTCACGCTATGACCGCTTCGGTCACCAAGGTCTGGGTGGTGAGGGCTTTACGGGCTTCGATCCGGGTGCCTTTGGTGATTTCGCCGACATCCTTGGGGACCTCTTCGGTTTTGGGGATCTCTTCGGAACGCGCCGGCGGAGCACCGGACAGGGCATGCGGCGGGGGCACGATCTGCAGTACACCCTGAAGCTCAGCCTCGAGGAGGCGGCCACCGGGGTAGAGCGCTCGATCCGCATCCCACGACTGGAGACCTGCAAGGCTTGCAGCGGCTCCGGTTCGAAGCCGGGGACCAGCCCCGAGACCTGCAGCACCTGCCGCGGCTCGGGCCAGGTTGCCTTCCGTCGCGGCTTCCTGTCAGTGGCCCAGACCTGCCCCAGCTGCGGCGGCGCCGGGCAGATGAACCGCAACCCCTGCGAGGACTGTGGCGGCAAGGGCCGGTCGGAGCGCCAGACGACCCTCATGGTGACGGTGCCGGCCGGTGTCGATACTGGAATGCGTCTGCGGCTGGCCGGGGAGGGTGAGGACGGTGCCCTGGGTGGTCCGGCGGGCGACCTCTTCGTGGTGATGAAGGTCGAGGCGCACGACCTCTTCGAGCGGGACGGTAGGGACCTGCACCTCGAGCTCCCGATCTCCGTATTCCAGGCGATGCTCGGCGCAAACGTACCGGTCACGACGATCCTCGGGGAAGATCGGGTGGTGGAGGTTGCAGCGGGCGCCCAGCCAGGAGAGGTCATTCGCTTGCACGGTGCCGGGATGCCCCACGTGGACGGCCGGCGCAGGGGCGACCTCTTCGTCCACTTCCGAGTAGTCGTACCGAGGAAGATCTCCGGTGAACAGCGACGACTCATCGAAGAGGTGGCCAGTCTCGGAGGTGGTCTCGAACCGGAGTCCGAGCAGGGCTTCTTCGAGCGCCTGAAACGCGCCTTCAGCGGCGGAGAATGAGCCCCTCTTCTCCTAACCCGCATATCTCACCAACTTTCTGCGGCGGCCGGCGATGCACCGCCCCCAGCGTCGTTTTCTCGCCTCGGGTTGCTCGACGTACTGTCAAGTACGACTCCGCACCCCTCAGATCGAAAACACCACTGCGCACGGCACCTCGCCGCCCTTGCGACGAAACCCGGTGAGATATGCGGGCTAAGATTTTCTTCCCGATCGGATAGTGAGTTGGACACCTACGTCAGCCTTTGCTGCAGTCTGCCCGAGAGAATGGAGGAGGCCTTGCCGTGGTTGGTTGGTCGGTGGCCGGTGTTGGGCACACAAATCTGTGAGGCCGGGGTGGGGAGGGTGACTGCCACGATCTTCCTCCACCCGGACCACGAAGACGCCGTGGATCCCCTGGGTGTGGCCCTGGGGGAGTTGGGCGCCGAGGATCTCAGGGTCGAACCGGTTGCTGCCGAGGACTGGCTGGCCGGCTATCGTTTGGGCGTGCGGCCGTTTCCCGTCGGTGATGGCTGGTGGATCGATCCTCATCCGGACAGGCCCACCGCCGCGCCACAGGGCCGACTTCGCTTGGCGGTCGAGCCGCGCATGGCCTTCGGGTCGGGCTCCCACGAGTCGACCAGGTTGGTCCTGCTCGCCCTCGAAGGTCTCGAGGTGGCCGGCGCCGGGGTCCTCGACATCGGCGCGGGTTCGGGGATCCTGGCGCTCGCTGCCGAGAAGCTCGGCGCGAGCCTGGTGGTGGCCCTCGACATCGATCCCGGAACCGTCTGGGTGGCGCGCCAGATCGCAGGCCAGCAGGAGGAGCCTTCCCGGGTGCAATTTCTGCTCGGGCCGGTGGCCTGTATTTGTGGACCCGGATTCGATCTCGTCCTGTGCAACATGATTGCCAGCCATTTCGTGCCGCTGCTGGGAGATCTGCGGAGGTTGATAGGCGCGGAGGGGCTGGCGGTGATCTCGGGTCTCCTGGTTTCCGAGAGAGAGGCGGTCACCGAGACCCTGGCCGCGAACGGCCTGCAGGTTCGAGGCGGCGCTACGCTCGGTGAGTGGGCAAGCCTGACCGTCGCTCGCGCAGCCCACGGAGGCAGCCGGTGAAGGCCCAACCCTGGCTGCTGGCAGCATCCGAGGAGTTGGATGTGGGACGCGTGCTGAACCTCGACCCCGGAGAAGCGCGCCATGCGGCCGGCCCCCTGCGGCGGCGCGTCGGAGACAGCGTGATCCTTGTCGACGGCTCGGGACGGTTGGCTGAAGCGGTGCTGCGCGGGGTGGGGAGCCGAAAAGTCGAGGCGGAGGTGCTGTCAGTGCGCGTCGAGCCTCCACCGGTCGGAGAGGGAGTGACGCTCGCCCTGGGAGTTCTGGGAAGCCAGGCCATGGACTGGGCGGTGCAGAAGGCGGTCGAGGTCGGGGTGAGGCATCTTCTGCCGATGATCAGCGAACGCACCCAGGCGGGCCGGCGTACGGCCGCGGATCGTTCGCCGCACTGGAATCGCATCGCGCTGCAGGCTCTCAAACAGTGCAAACGCGCGTGGGCGATGGAGGTGGCCGAGCCGCTGCCGCTGGCAGAGGTCATCGAGACCTGCGGTGAGGGTGGCGGAGGGGTTGTGGCTGACCGTGAGGGGGTCTCCGTCGGTAGTCTCGCTGCGAACGTGGGGCGCCTTCTGGTGGTCGGGCCCGAGGGAGGCTTCGGGTCCGCCGAAGACCGGCTGCTCGCTGACCTGGACTGGCCCCGTTTGCGGCTCGGAGCCCATGTTCTGCGTGCCGAGACCGCAGCGGTGGTGGGTGCGGCGCTGCTCGTGGCCCGCGACGAAGGTCTCTAACCGACTCGGGATCCGGGACGTGCCCATGCCCGAGCCCGTGCCCGTACCCGATGTCCAGAAGAGCGCTTCTGATTTCAGGGCGCCCTGTCTTTCGGCACTCTGCCCGTGAGGATGCCAGGCACGCCGCCAGGCACCTCCGAAGGAGCGCGCCCAGGCGTGGGCACCCCGATCCGATTGACCTGATCGCCGCCCCGCGCCGATAACTCAAAACTCAAAACTCAAAACTCAGAACTGACCCGCTCGGCGGCCTGCCTCGGGGGACGAGGGCCCACGGTAGACTCTATCCCATGAATGATTCTGTCGTTTGGATCGATTCGCACGCGCACCTGACGATGTTCCCCCGGCACGAGGTGCCGGGTGTTTTGGATCGGGCTGCGTCCGCAGGGGTGTTGGGTGTCCTCGTGCCGGCTACCGGCGGCGAGGACCTCGACACCACCCTCGGCCTCGCGGCCGACTATCCGGATCGGGTACTCGCCGCCACCGGGGTTCACCCTCACGAGGCGGCTTCTCTCGATGCCGGGTTGAAGAAACGGATCGAGCAGTCGCTGAACCGGGACGGCGTGGTGGCTGTGGGCGAGATCGGGCTCGATTACCACTACATGAACTCACCACGGGAGGACCAGCTGGATGCCCTCGGCTGGCATCTGGACCTGGCTCTGGAGGCCGATCTCCCGGTTGTGCTGCACAACAGGGAGTCCTGGGCGGATCTGGAAGGAATGCTCGCCGAGCGACGGGGGCGGCTACGTGGAGTTTGCCATTCGTTCGCAGAAGGGCCTGGAGAAGCACGCCGGGTCCTCGAGTTGGGTTTGTGGATCGGCATCTCGGGGATGGTGACCTTCAAGGCAGCGGACAATATTCGCGAAATGGTTGCGGCGTTGGATCCCGGTCGCGTATTGGTGGAGACTGACAGCCCGTTTCTCGCTCCGGTACCGCATCGCGGGCGGCAAAACGAGCCGGCGTACATACCGCTTGTCGGGAGGCGTCTGGCGGAAGAGTGGAAAAAAACGGCGGAGGATGTTGCTTCCAACTCCTCCGCCGGATTCAGAGAGCTCTTCGGTGTCAGCGAAGATTGGCCGGCCCTCTCGAAGGGATCTCCGGCTGGCTCTCTATGATTTGCGCCCTCTCAAGTCTTTTTTGGCCGGCGGCCGCGGCGCCGCTTGATGTTCTTGAGGTTAATGGTCAGCATCTTCGTCGAGGGATTTTGGTTGACGTCGAACCGTTGAGCTTCGTCGAAGGACAGTCCGTAGAGGTCAAAAAACTGAGGGGCTTTCACGCTCACCGATCGCCGCCTGCGGGAGAGTTTTAGCGCACCTTCTTCGTTCGCATTTTTTGAAATCTCTACCCCCACCATCTTGCGGGTTTTGTCAAAATACAGCACTGCGAATGAAGCAGATTGCAGCCCGAACGTCTCGACTGCAGCGGCATCGAATGAGATGAGACCGCTCGGTCGAATCGTAGCCCGGGGCCGCGTGCCCGACGTTTGGGGCGGAATGTATTTTTCGAACGCCATGGACCACCTCCCAATGGTTTGCGCTCAGCATAAGGAATATTTTTTTGAGAGTCAAGGATTTTTCCGATGGGAAGTGCACTGAATTGGGTACGTATTGGCATCGTTCTTCGATCACGATCCGATTCAATATCGCATGGTAACTGGGCAAGTCTGTTCATTATCGTGTCAGGCGGAGGATCGGTGTATTGAGCGGAGCGGTGTTCGATTTTTGATCTGGCTGCAGAGAAATTCGACTGTTTTTGGACAACGAAATTCCGAGTCGGTTGTTGTTGAGAGCCGGGCCGGAATCAAATGCCGTGGCGGAGCCAGAAGTTCCGCGGTAGACTTTCGCGGATGGACACTTGCCTGCATATCTCATCAGGTTCCGTCGCGAGGGCGGCGAGGTGCCTTGCACAGAGGGGTTTACGACCTGAGGGGCGCGGAGGCGTACTCGATAGTACGTCAAGCACTCCGAGGCGAGAAAACGACGCTGGGTGCGGTGCACCGCCGGCCGCAGCAGGAAGCTGGTGAGATATGCGGGCTGAAGACCGGTGCCCCGCGCAGTGGATAGAGGTCGAGGCCGCAGCCCTCAGCCACAACCTGGAGCTTTTTCGGGAACGACTCAGCTCCGGGACGGATCTGCTCGCCGTGGTCAAGGCCAATGCGTATGGGCACGGGCTTGCCCAGATTGCGCCTCACGCTGCAGCGGTGGCGGACTGGTTGGGGGTGCACAGCGCCTCCGAGGCACGTCAACTGCGGGGGCTCGGAATCGGCGGGCCGGTCCTGGTGATGGGCCTCGTTCCTCCCGCCGATCTTCACGATCTGGATTCCGACACGCACCTCCTTGCATCCTCCGCGGATGCACTGGAGTGGATCGGGGAGTATCGCACGAGGACGGGAGTATCCCTTCCAGTCCACCTCAAGGCGGATGTCGGTACCAAGCGCCAGGGGGTTGACGCGTCTCAGATCCCCGCACTTTGCAGGCAGGCAGCACGTCTCGGCGTCGAGATCGTCGGAGTAGCGACTCATTTTGCGAATATTGAGGACACCATCGAGCACGATTTCGCTCGCTTGCAGCTCGATCGTTTTTGTTCGTTGCTCCCCGTTGTGAGCTCCGAACTCGGTGGCCTTCCTCCTTTTATTCACGCCTCGTGCTCGGCCGCGACTCTTCTCTTTCGCGAGACGGATTTCACCCTTGCACGCGTCGGAATATCCATGTATGGGCACTGGCCTTCCCGGGAGACACGGCTGTCGTGGATCCTCGAACATGACGGAGGCGGGTTGCAGCTGCGTCCGGTCCTCACGTGGAAGGCGATCGTCGGGCAATTACAGGCGGTGGAGAGAGATGCGTCGGTGGGTTATGGAAGGACCTGGACAGCGAACAGGCAGAGCCAATTGGCGGTGATTCCAGTTGGCTACGCGGACGGATATTCCCGTGCTCTCGGTAACCGTTCGCGGGTTCTCATCCACGGCCGCTCGGCACCCGTCGTTGGGCGAGTTTGCATGAACATTTTGATGGCCGACGTCACGGACATACCAGAGGTTTCAATCGGTGATGAGGTCGTCCTTATCGGAAGGCAGGGAGATGACCAGGTGTCGGTGGAGGAGCTCGCCGCCTTCACCGACACGATCAACTACGAATTTCTCGCCCGACTTTCGCCCGCCATTCCACGAACGGTCGTGTGACTATGCGGGCTAGTATCGTCATTCCTACTTACAACCGACTGCAGGACCTTCAGCAGGTCATTTCGGCCGTTGAGAGTCAGGAGCGCCCTCCGGGTGTCGAGATTGAGGTCGTGGTCGTGGATGACGGCTCCACCGACGGCACGCCGGAGTGGCTGCGCACGGTGGCCGGGCGGCCCGACTTCACGGCCCTCGAACAGGCGAACTCCGGACCGGCGAGGGCGCGCAACCGGGGGGTGGAGGGCGCAAGAGGTGAGATCATTTTGTTCTTGGGTGATGACACCGAACCTCAGCCTGGCTGGCTCCTCGCTCACCTGGAAGAGCATCGGCTCTTTGCGGGCGAGGGCCCCCTCGCGGTCCTCGGCTACACTTCTTTTCCGCCGGGGGTGGATAGCCCATTTCTGCGCTGGATCAACGAGTATGGCGCTCAGTTCGGCTATCTGCTCATCGACAGCCCGCGCGCCGTCCCTTTCAACTTCTTCTACACCTCGAACATATCCCTTCCACGCAGCTTGCTGATAGGGTTGCGCGGATTCCGGGAGGACTTTCCTGCGGCCGCCTGGGAGGACATCGAGTTTGCCTATCGGGCGGGGAAAGAGGGCCTCCGCCTCCGTTATCAGCCTCGGGCCCGCACCCTGCACCACCACCGTATTCGGCCGCGGACATTCTGTCGCCGCCAGAGGACATCCGGGCTGTCCGCGGCAATATTCTCCAGGCTGCATCCGGAGCTCGAGGAATTCCTCGGAGTGGCGCGGATCGAACAGCGTGCGCACAAGAAACCAGTCCGTCGTTGGCTTCTGGGGTTGTTGGTGGGTTTTGGAGAGCGGCTGGAGGGCGTGGTGCCTGCAAGAGCCTACAGAGAGTACCTGGATCTCTGTTACCTCGAGGGCTTGGCAGAGGGCTTGCATCAAAGCTGACTGGAGGTGCTTCATGCTAGCCCGCATATCTCACCAGCTTCCTGCTGCGGCCGGCGATGCACCGCACCCAGCGGTGCCTTCTCGCCTCGGGTTGCTCGACGTACCGTCAAGTACGCCTCCGCACCCTGAGAGGCCCAGCCGGAGCCCCCAGGGCCGCCCGCCGACGGGGCTCGTGAGCCGATGTCGAGGCGCGAGGAGGAAGTCGATGCCTGAGCATCGTCGACGACGAGCAACGAAGAGATCGGCCA
>DAOWFV010000129.1 GCA_030637805.1 Acidobacteriota bacterium
CTGGTGACGATGCCTACGAATACACACTCGAAAGGCGCATCGAGGACTTTTCCGCCCTCATGGATCATCTCGATCTCGACGACATCACCCTGGTTGTGCACGACTGGGGCGGCATGATCGGGTTCGGGTGGGCTGTGCAGAACCCGGAGCGGGCGCGCCGCGCGGTGATTCTCAATACTGCGGCCTTCCACCTGCCGACCGCCAAGGCGCTGCCGTGGCAGCTGTGGCTGGTCCGCAACACGCCCGTGGGTTCGTTGCTGGTCCGTGGCTTCAACGCTTTCAGCCGCGGTGCCTCCCATGTCGCGTGCACCCGCAGAACCATGTCCAAAGAGGTTCGCGACGCTTACTGTGCACCTTATGACGGCTGGAACGATCGGATCGCGACCCTGCGTTTTGTGCAAGACATCCCTCTGCGTCCGGGCGACCCGGGTTACGAGATCGTCTCCGATACCCACGGACGGCTCGATGTCTTTGCCGACCGCCCGGTGCTCGTGTGCTGGGGGGAAAAGGACTTCGTCTTCGACCATCACTTCCTCGAGGAGTGGGAGCAGATCTATCCCGCGGCCGAGGTGCACCGGTTTGCCGACTGCGGGCACTACATCCTGGAGGACGCCTCGGAGGAGATCGTGCCCCTCGTTCGCCGATTCTTGAGAGATACCTGAGGCCGGATCCGAAGTGAACCACCAAGACACCAAGACACCAAGGGTTTCACCAAGAGAACCATTTGAGAGCGTAGATCGTACTCTAATGACCTTCTTGGTGAACTTGGTGTCTTGGTGGTGAGTCTTTTAGAAACCGACGTATGACGGTCAGGGCCAACATCGCTGATTTCCTGCCGGAGATGGCGGCGCGGCAGCCCGAGGCTACCGCCATCGTCTGCCCCTGGGGACGACGGGGGGGACGGCTCACCTACCGCGAGCTGGACGAGCGCTCGAACCGCATCGCCCGCGGTCTCAAAACCGTGGGAATCGGCCGCGGGGTGCGCACGGTGCTGATGGTGCCTCCAGGTCTCGACCTCTTCGCCCTGGC
Source organism: Acidobacteriota bacterium (assembly GCA_030637805.1). Lineage (GTDB taxonomy): Bacteria > Acidobacteriota > Thermoanaerobaculia > Thermoanaerobaculales > Sulfomarinibacteraceae > Sulfomarinibacter. The sequence continues at coordinate 1,030 of DAOWFV010000129.1, forward strand.
ATTCGCCCTCTTCAAGACCGGCGCGGTGCCGGTTCTCGTGGATCCCGGGATCGGCCTGAAACACCTCAAATCATGCCTTGGCAACGCCGAGCCCGCGGCCTTCATCGGCGTGACCAGGGCGCATGCGGCGCGGGTTCTGCTGGGTTGGGCGCGGGCGACAGTGCGGACCTCGGTCACCGTGGGCCGGCGCCTGTTTTGGGGCGGCCACACCCTGCCTCAAGTCGAGGCGCTCGGGAACTCGGGGAATGCGCCCGTTGGCGCCGCTAATGCCGACGACATGGCGGCGATCGTCTTCACGTCGGGGAGCACGGGACCGCCGAAGGGAGTGGTCTACCGTCACGGGACCTTTGCTGCCCAGGTCGAGGCGATCCGCAGCGCCTACGGCATCGAACCGGGAGAGGTGAATCTTCCCACCTTTCCACTCTTCGCCCTCTTCGACCCGGCCATGGGTATGACGACGGTTGTCCCCGAGATGGATCCGACGCGTCCGGCACGGGTCGATCCCCGGAAGATCATCGGCCCGATCCAGGAGTACGGGGTGACCACCATGTTCGGGTCGCCGGCCCTGCTCGACACGGTCGGGCGGTGGGGCGCCGCGCGGGGCGTCATGCTGCCTACGCTGCGGCGTGTGATCTCGGCGGGCGCCCCGGTGTCGCCGCAGGTGATTGAGCGCTTCCAATCCATGCTGCCCGATGGTGCGGCCATCCACACACCGTATGGGGCGACCGAGTCGCTGCCGGTGGCCACCATATCGAGCCGAGAAATCCTCGGCGAGACTCGCAATGCGACCGACCGCGGCGCCGGCACCTGCGTCGGCCGGCCGGTAGAGTCGATCGAGGCGGCGGTGATCGGCATTTCCGAGGAACCGATAAACCACTGGAAAGAGGAGCTGAAGGTGCCTGGCGGGGAGGTGGGGGAGATCGTCGTCAAGGGTCCGCAGGTGTCGCGGGAGTACTTCAACGCGGTGGAACACAACCGGCTCGGGAAGATAGCGGACGGGGCCGGCGTGCGCCACCGCATGGGCGATCTCGGGTACTTCGACGAGGGGGGCCGGCTCTGGTTCTGCGGGCGTAAGGCGCATCGCGTCGAGACGAAAGACGGCGTCCTGTTCACCCTGCCCTGCGAGGCAGTCTTCAATACCCATCCGCAGGTCTTCCGGACGGCGCTGGTGGGAGTGGGGCTTGAAGGGGGAAAGCTGCCCGTTCTGTGCGTCGAGCTGGAAAAGGGACCGCGGCGCGGGCAACGAGAGCGTATCCGACAGGAGCTCCTCGACCTGGGCGGCGGATTCGAGCACACGCGATCGATCCGGACGGTGCTCTTCCACCCCGGATTTCCGGTGGACATCCGCCACAACGCAAAAATCGACCGTGCCGCCCTTGGCCGATGGGCCGACAAACGGGTCGCATCATGATGCGAGCACTGGTCACCGGCGGAGGAGGCTTCCTGGGTAAGGCGATCGTGCGGCGTCTGCTCGACCGCGGGGATCAGGTGCGCACGTTTCACCGGGGACGCTATCCCGATCTCGACCATCTTGGCGCGGAACAAGTGCAGGGAGACATCGCTGATCCCGATGCCGTAAACCACGCCGTTCGGGGGGTGGATGTTGTTTTCCACGTGGCGGCGAAGGTCGACATGTGGGGGCCCCACGAACCGTTCCGGTTGGTGAACATCAAAGGCACCGACAACGTGCTCGCGGCCATGAGGAGACACGGCACGCCCAAGCTGGTGTTCACGAGCTCGCCAAGCGTGGTTCACGGGCGCGGCGACCTCCAGGGCGTTGATGAGTCGGTCCCGTACCCGGAGCACTACGACGCGGCCTACCCGGCGACCAAGGCTGTGGCCGAAAAGGCGGTGCTGGGAGCGAACTCACCGGAGCTCGCGACAGTGGCGCTTCGCCCGCACCTCATTTGGGGCCCCGGGGACACCAATTTGGTGCCCCAGATCGTGGCCCGCGCGCAGGCCGGAGAGCTCCGATTGGTGGGCGATGGCGCCAATCTGGTGGACACCGTCTACATCGACAACGCCGCGTCGGCTCATCTCCTGGCCTGCGAGCGGCTTGCTCCCGGTTCACCCTGTGCGGGTCGCCCCTACTTCATCACCAACGGTGATCCCCGGCCGATCAAGGAGATCATCAACGGAATCCTCGGCGCAGCCGGTTTACCGCCGGTCGAACGGTCGGTTCCGAAGGGCGTGGCGCTGGCGGCCGGTGCGGTCCTCGAGACGGCCTACCGTTTCTTGCCCCTGCGCGGTGAGCCTCGGATGACCAGGATCATCGCCCACCACCTCGGCTCGTCCCATTGGTACGACATCACGGCCGCGCGGCGGGACCTCGGCTACGAGCCGGCGGTCTCGATAGAAGAAGGCATGGAACGGTTGGCCGATTGGTTTGCCGGCGTCGAAGATTGAGCGATCCGGCAGGAAGCCGGAGCGTGGGAGAATGGGCGCGAGGAGGTTTGATGATGTCCTGGACCGCGATCGTGTTGTTGGTGGTGGGCACGGCCGTACTGTCCGCGTTGTGTACGACGGCCCTCCTGGCCTTGGTGGCGGACCGTTTTCTGCGATCGCGCATTCTGGATCAAGTCGGCACGGCTGGTGATGTGGTTGCGGCCAAAGTCGCGGGGGCAGTAGAGGCCTCGATCGAGGAGGCGCTCCCGCGTCTTCGCGAGGAGGTGGCGCTCGGGATGGAGCAGGGAGGGGAGGAGCTTCTTCCGAGGTTCCGCTCTGAGATCGAAAGCGGATTCAGCGATGCCGCCGAGGGGCTGTTGCCCCAGTTTCGCGAACAGGTGCGGCAGGGGTTCTCCGATGCGTTGGCCTCAACGGTCACCGGGGAGGTACTGGGGAAGGCCGGTGAGGAGCTGGCCCGCAGGGGAGGTTCGGTCCTCGACGCGGGCCTCGACCTTCTTCTCGGAAAGCGCGAGGACGACGAAAGCTGATATGTGCTGATTTGAGCGCATTTTTCAGGGCAATTCTCGTCTCCACAAGCTATGCTCAAAGTGGTATCCTCTCGTTTGCGCGAATGACTCGTGCATTTTTTCACACCTCCTGCCGGAGGCTCGCGGGCTGGTTTTCCCGGGAGTTGGCGGTGGGAGCCAAAGGAGGATCAGATGCTCAACAAGATTGGTGTCATCGGTGGTGGGTTTATCGGCGGGGTCTTGGTTCAGGAGATCGCTCGACGGCGGCTCGCGCGTGAGGTGGGCCTCTCCGACCCGGCGCCCTTCGTCAATCCAGATGACTCGGAGGAGCGCCAGGAGACGTCTCGGAAGCAGTCAGTTGCGAAGGGCAAGTGCCTCGACATCGCCGAGGGCCTGCCGACGATTCGCAGCGATGTTCGCCTGGTGGGCTCCAAGGACTACTCGGCATTGGCCGGAGCGGATCTCATCATCAACACCGCCGGTGTGCCGCGCAAGGCCCGCCCGGACGGGACCTTTCCCTCCCGTGAGGAGCTTCTGAGCATCAACCTCAAGGTCACGAGCTCGGTCGCGGACGGGATCAAGGCGGAGTGCCCCGACGCCATCATTATTTCGGTCGCAAATCCTCTCGACGCAATCGTTTACACCCTCGATCAGCGCCTCACTCCGCCCAAGAACAAGCTCATGGGCATGGCCGGCGTGCTGGACTCGGGCCGCTACTGCTATTTCGTGGCCGAGGCCGCGAACGTCTCGGTGGAAAACGTCAGCGCGATGGTGCTCGGCGGGCACGGGGACACCATGGTCCCGGTGCGGTCGTCCTGTCTGGTTGGCGGCATCCCGGTGACCAAGTTCCTCGACGAGGAGACCCTCCTGGCCATCGAAACCCGCACCCGGAAGGCGGGCGGCGAGGTCGTCGGCCTGCTTGGCTTCGGCTCGGCATTCGCCTCGCCGGCATGGTCGGCGCTCGAGATGGCCGAGGCGATCATCTTCGACAAGCGCAAGATCATCCCGGTGTGCGCCAAGCTCGAGGGCGAGTACGGGGTCGACGGCGCTTTTGTCGGCGTGCCCGCAATCATAGGCAAGAACGGCGTCGAGCAGATCATCGAGCTCGACCTCACCGACAACGAGAAGGAGGCCTTCGCCAAGTCCATCGCCGCGGTGCGCAAGACCTGCGGCGAGGTCGACGAGATGCTCGGATAGCAGCGACAGGCCGATTTA
>DAOWFV010000216.1 GCA_030637805.1 Acidobacteriota bacterium
AAGGTGCGGCAATTCGGCGCCCTCGAAGCCCGTCCGGGCCTCGAGGGCGCCGAATTGCAGGAAAGCCGGCCTTTCGGCCGGCTTTGAGGTTATCTACTTGGACCTGGCGGGTTAGCGCCGCCCGCGGTTGTCCCGGCCACCGCGGCGGTCGTCACGGCCCCCGCGGCCCCCGGGCCGGCCGCCCCTGTTCGGCGGGCGGGTGTCGCGCTCTGGGATCTCCTCGCCGCGGGCGCGCGCTTCGTCCTCGAGAATCACCCGTCGCGAGAGCTTGATGCGGTCGTTGGCGTCGATGTCGATGATCCGCACCTTGAACTCATCTCCCTCGGTAAGCACGTCGCGGATGTCCGGAATCCGCTCCAAGGCGAGCTCGGAGATGTGGACCAGGCCGTCCTGGTTGGGAAGGATCTCGACGAACGCGCCGTACGGCTCGATCCGCCGCACCACGCCGTCGAACTCCTCTCCGATCTTCGGTTGGCGGGTGAGACCCTCGATGATCTCGATGGCCTTCTGTGCCGCCTTCGAATCGGAGGTGGCGATCTGGACGGTGCCGTCGTCCTCGACGTTGATCTTGGCACCGGTGGTCTCTACGATGCTGCGGATCATCTTGCCGCCGGGTCCGATGACGTTGCGGATCTGGTCGACCTCGATCTTGATCTGGATAATCCGCGGCGCGTATGGCGAGATGTCGGGACGTGGCTCGGCGATGGCCTGAGCCATCGAATCGAGGAGCTGCAGGCGGCCTCGTCGGGCCTGTTCCATCGCCTGCTCCAGGATGTCGCGGCTGAGGCCGGAGACCTTGATATCCATCTGCAGGGCGGTGATGCCTTTCGCGGAACCCGCGACCTTGAAGTCCATGTCGCCGTAGTGGTCTTCCTGACCTGCGATATCGGTGAGCACCGCGTGGCGCTCGCCGTCGGAAACCAAGCCCATGGCGATACCGGCAACCGCGCTGTCGAGAGGTGCCCCGGCATCCATCATTGCCATGGAGCCGCCGCAGACCGAAGCCATGGAGGAGGATCCGTTGGACTCGAGGATGTCCGAGACCACGCGCATGGTGTAAGGGAACTTCTCGGGATCCGGGAGCACCGGAGTCAACGAACGCCGTGCCAATACGCCGTGCCCGATCTCGCGCCGCCCTGCGCCGCGAAGAAAGCGTGCCTCGCCGACCGAGAAGGGCGGGAAGTTGTAGTGCAGCATGAAGCGCTGCCGCGAATCGCCCAGGTAGGACTCGATGAGCTGCGAGTCGTCCGAGGTGCCGAGGGTGCAGGTGACGATGGCCTGGGTCTCGCCGCGGGTGAAGAGTGCGGAGCCGTGGGCCCGTGGCAGGAGACCGGTCTCGCAGGTGACCGTGCGGATCTCGTCAAAGGCGCGGCCGTCGAGGCGTTCGCGCTTGGTGAGGATAGTCTCGCGGGTGATTTCCTTGACCATCGACCGGAAGATGCTCTTGACCCACGAAGTCTTTTCGTCGGCTTCCTCCTCGGAGAGCTCGGCCAAGGCCTGCTCCCGCACCGCGTCCGCGGCGGCTTTCTGCTCGAACTTACCGCGAACGAGCAGGGCCTCGCGCAGGGGCTCGGTCCAGCGGCTGCGGACTGATTCGGAGAGGTCGGAAGGCCACGGGTCGGGCTCGGCGACGAACTCGGCCTTGACTACGCCGAGCTCGGCGACGAACTCGCGCTGCAGGGCGATGATCTTCTTGATCTCGCGGTGGGCGAGGTCGAGGGCGTCGAGCAGGATCGACTCGGGAAGCTCCTTGGCCTCGCACTCGACCATGACCACCGCTTCCTCGGTCCCGGCCACCACCAGGTCAAGCTCCGATTGCTCCATCTCGCTGTTGGTGGGGAAGACCACCAACCGGCCGTCGATGTGTCCAATGCGCACACCGGCAATCGCGGCCTCGTAGGGGATTTCGGCGGCGAGCAACAACGCCAGGGAGGCGCCGGAGAGGCCGTAAATGTCAGGGTTGAAGTCGTCGTCGGCCGACAAGACCCAAGCGATGACCTGGGTTTCGCGAAAGTAGCCGTCCGGAAAGAGCGGCCGCAGGCTGCGGTCGATCACCCGGCAAGTGAGGGTTTCTTTTTCGGTTGGCCGGCCTTCCCGCTTGAAGAACCCGCCGGGGATACGGCCGCCCGCGTAGGTGTTCTCTCGGTAGTCCACCGTCAGGGGCAGGAAGTCCACCCCCTGGCGGACATCCGGGCTCGAGCACGCGGTGACCAGGACCATGGTGTCGCCCATGCGCACCACGGTCGAGCCCCCGGCTTGCTTGGCGATCTTGCCGGTCTCGAAACTCAGGGTCTTCCCGTCGATCTCGACAGACTTCGATATTTCTCTCATTCGGTTTTCCTATCTTTCGAGGTGCGGCGCCAGGCCACTATTTCGCTGCCCCAACGGCAGCGAGCGAATGGAGGTGGCGCACCTGGGTGGGTAATCAGCCTCGGAGTTCCAACCGCTCCACGAGCTGGCGATAACGGGTGATGTCCTTCGCCTTGAGGTACTCGAGGAGGCGGCGGCGGCGGCCGACCAGCTTCAGCAGGCCACGACGGGAGTGGAAGTCCTTCTTGAAGGCCTTGAAGTGCTCCGTCAGGAACTGGATACGCCGGGTCAGCAGGGCAACCTGCACCTCCGGCGACCCGGTGTCGGTCGGATGGGTGCGAAATTCGTCGATGATCGATGGTTTTTGTGCGTCAAAGTGACTCATATGTTCTCCACTATCCTCCCGTGGCGAGGAGGCATCGGTACCCTAGCAGGAACCGACTCTTCTCGCAACAGTTGACCATTGTATCGGGTCACGGTTTCGCTCGCACAGACGGTGCTTGAGCGGTTTCGAGAACCATTGCCGGAGCGATGTCGAGGGTGCGTCCACGGGCGAGGACCGCTCGCACCGCACCGATTCCGAGCAGGTGATCGTCCGAGCTGCGTATGACCACCTTTGACTCGGTGGTCAGTCCCTCGATTCCGGGGCGAAAGACCACCACCTGCTGGCCGTGCACGAAACGCTCCGCGGCACTCGGATTGAGGGTGATCTCGGGAAAGGGTAACGCGATTCTATCGAGGGCAACCCACGCGGGTCCCCCGATGATCTCTCCGGCGTCCTGGACGCCATCGAGGGCTTCCTGGGGTATGGCCTCGGCGATCGAGTAGGGACCGATGGTGACCCGGTGGAGGTGGTGAAGGTAGCCGCCGCAACCGAGGGCGAGGCCGATGTCGTGAGCCAGCGAACGGACGTAGAAGCCGGTCGACGTCCTCACTTCCAGAGAGAGGAGATCATCAGCCTCTGCACGCAGCTCGAGGGCGTGGACGGTGACCGTCTTCGGCTCGATCTCGACCGTTTTGCCGCTGCGCGCGAGCTCGTAGAGCTTCTTGCCTGCGATCTTTTTGGCCGAGTACGGTGGAGGTACCTGCTGGATCTGGCCGCTGAATTGCTCAACCAGGCGATCGAGCGTCGGGCGGTCGAGCTCGGGAGGCTGGCCCCGCGGTTCCATAGCCTTGCCCTCGCCGTCGTAGGTGGTGGTGGCGCTGCCGAGCCGGACCTCGCCCCGGTAGGTCTTTTCCCATCCGAGAAGGTGCTGCTGCAGGCGTGTGGCCTGCCCCACGCAGAGCAGCAGCAGGCCCTCGGCCATCGGATCAAGAGTGCCGGTGTGCCCGATCCGGCGCTCGCGGAGGGCCTTGCGGGCCATGTCCACGACATCATGCGATGTGGGGCCGGGTTTCTTGAAGACCGGCAGCAGACCGTGGAAGCGCGAGGGCCGCCGGCGGCTCAACCGGTCACCTCGATGGCTTCGGCGAGGGCCGCTGCGATCTGCGCTTCTGCCTCTTTGAGACTCTCGGTGAGAGTGCAGCCCGCGGCGTTTTGGTGCCCGCCGCCCCCGAAATCGACCGCGACCGCGCGCACGTCGACATCGCCTCGGCTGCGCAGGCTGACGCGGACCTCTTCCAGCTGCCATTGCTTGAGGAAGGCCACCGCCTCCACTCCTGCGATGGAGCGCGGAACGTTGACTATCTCCTCGGTGTCTTCCGGCCCCGCCTGCGCACGCCGGAACGCCTCCTGGTCGACAGTAACCACGGCCATACGCCCGCCGCAGTCAAGGCGGAGCGTGCGGAGGGCCTCGCCGAGGAGGCGGACCGCGGCGACGCTCCGGTTGCCGTGCACCCACTCGGCCACCTTGGCCGGTTCGGCGCCGGCGTCGACCATCTCCGCTCCCGCGCGAAGGGCGCGGCCGGTGGCGTTGGAGTACCGGAAATCGCCGGTGTCTGTGGTCAGGGCGACAAAGAGGTTGGTGGCGGCGTCCGCCGACGGCCACACGCCGGCCTCGGCGAACATCTTCCACACCATTTCGCCGACCGCCGGTGCATCTTCGTCGAGATAGTTGACGACACCGTAGGCGGGGTTGGCAGGATGATGGTCGATGTTCACGATCGGCACCCGGGTGAGACCTTCGAATCCGGAACGTTCGAGCCCGGGGCACTCCACGGTGACCACCAGGTCGAATGCCTCCGGGAAGTTTTCGGGGAGTTCGTCGCCGACCAGGATGCGGTCGGCGCCGGGTAGCAAGGCGAGGTTTGCCGGGGTGGGATCACGGTTGACCACCACGGTCTCGACTCCCAGCTCGCCGGCAAGCTCCACCAGGGCCAGTTCGGAGCCCAGGGCGTCGCCGTCGGGGTTGAGGTGGCAGGTGAGAAGCACGCGATGGGCCTCTGACAGCCGCTTCACTGCTTCCATCGGCTCGGTGCTGGTGATGGTCACGCGTCCTCCTCGGGATTCTCGGAGCCGGTCTCGGGGGAGGGGAGGAGCCCCTCGTCGGACAGGCGGTCGAAGAGTCGCTCCATGCGATCCCCATACTCGTAGGAGGTGTCGCGAAAGAACTCCAGGCTGGGCACGACGCGCAAACGCATGCGTTGCCCGAGGTGCCGGCGCATGAACGGCGCCGCGGCGTTGAAACCGTCTCCCGCCTGGCGTTCCCGCTCCTCGTCGCCGATGACGGAGAAGTACACCCTTGCCTTCGACCGGTCGGGGGACAGGCGTATGGTCGACACCGTGACGTCAGCCAGGCGGGGATCGTTGACCTCGAGGCGGAGCAGGTCGGAGAGGACCGACCGGATTTCGCCCTCGAGGCGCGCGTTGCGCTCGAATGTTTTCTCTTGCACCTCTTCCTCCCTTGCAGCTCGGGGCGACCTGCCGCTTTCACATGTTGGTGATCTCGATCTCCCAACTCAGAACGTGGCCGCTCCACGACCGGTCAACGGTGTTGGCCACTCGTTGCAGCCGTGCCTCTAGATCCACCCGGTCGGTCGAGAGAGCACAGATGGCGAGGCTTGTCCGCTGATACAGATCCTGGTGATCGGCTTCGACCACCAGAACTTGGTGGCGAGCCCTGATCTTCTCCACGAGGCTCCGCACCGGGCCGCGCTTTGCCTTGAGACTGCGCGCCTCCGGTATGTGAAGCTCGAGATGAGCGACGCCGACGTAAACCTCTCCACTCATCGCTTTTCCATTCCGCCGCAGTTGCTGGCGGTCGGGGCCTCTGATCAGAGCTCGGGTGCGATCTCCACCATCCGATAGGCCTCGATGATGTCACCCTCCTTGATGTCGTGGTAACGATCGAGGCCGATGCCGCACTCGAATCCCTGGCGGACCTCGGAGGCATCGTCCTTGAATCTCCGCAGCGACGCGATGTCGCCCTCGTAGATCACCACCTGGTCGCGCAGCAGGCGGACCTTGGCGTTGCGCGTGATGACGCCGTCGATCACGTGGGTTCCCGCGATGGCGCCGATCTTCGGCACCTTGAAGATCTCACGAACCTCGGCGTGCCCGAGCTCCTCCTCGCGGTACTCCGGCTCGAGGAGGCCGACCATCGCCTTCTTAACATCATCGACCAGATCGTAAATCACGGTGTAGAGCCGGGTGTCCACCTGCTCGGTCTCCGCGAGGTCGCGCGCGTTACGCTCGGGGCGTACGGCGAAGCCGACGATGATGGCGTTCGAGGCCGAGGCCAGCATGACGTCGTTGGTGGTCACAGCTCCGACCGAGCCGTGCAGCACGTTGATCTTGACCTTCTCAGTGCTCAGGCTGGTGAGGGTCTCCCGAAGGACCTCCACCGATCCCTGGACATCCGCCTTGATGACGACTTGGAGCTCCTGGATCTCGCTCTCGGCGATCTGGTCGAAGAGGTTCTCGAGCGATACCTTGCGGGTGGCGAGCAGACCTTCCTCGCGGTCTTTCTGGGCGCGGTAGGATGAGACCTCGAGCGCCTTGGCCTCGTTCTCCGTACCTTGCAGGGTGTCGCCCGCGGCCGGGACGTTCTCGAAACCCATCAGCTCCACCGGGTCGGACGGGCCGGCGCTCTCGATACGCTCACCGCTCTCTTCCGTGATGGCGCGAACTCGGCCCCAGGTCGACCCGGCGAAGAAGTAGTCTCCGACAGCCAGATTGCCTTGCTGGACCAACACGGTGGCCACGATCCCGCGACCCTTCTCCTTACGCGCTTCGAGCACAACGCCGCGCGCCGGACCCTCGGTCGAGGCCTTCAGCTCCTTGAGCTCGGCCACCAGCAGGATCATGTCCAGGAGGTCGTCGAGACCCTGGTTCTCCTTGGCTGAGACAGCAACCGAGGGGATGTCGCCACCCCAATCTTCGACCAGGATGTCATTCTCGGCAAGCTGCTGCTTGACCCGATCCGGGTTCGCGTTGGCTTTGTCGATCTTGTTGATGGCGACGATAAGTGGCACGTTGGCGGCGCGCGCGTGATTGATGGCTTCTTTCGTCTGCGGCATCACGCCGTCGTCCGCGGCAACGACCAGGATGACGATGTCGGTCACCTGCGCGCCGCGCGCCCGCATCCCGGTGAAGGCCTCGTGACCGGGCGTGTCGACAAAGACGACCTTTCGCCCATCCGCGGTCTCGATGCGTGAGGCGCCTATGTGCTGTGTGATGCCGCCGGCCTCCTGCTCCGCAACCCGGCTCGATCGCATTGCGTCCAGGAGTGAGGTTTTGCCGTGATCCACGTGACCCATGACCGTGACCACCGGGGCCCGGGGCTCCAGCTCGCCCATCTCCTGGACACTCTCCTCACGCTCGTACTCGATGAGCTCCTCGGCGGAGGCGACCATGGCCTCGATCTCGAGGTCGGCGCAGATCTCCTCCGCCAGCTCGTGAGGCAGGGACTGGTTTGTGGTGACCATCACTCCCTTTTGAATCAGCAGACCGAGGAGGTCCTTGGCGGTGACGTTGAGCTTCTCCGCCAGCTCCCTGGCGGTGACCATCTCCGACAGGATGATCGGGCCTTCCGGTTTCAGATCATCCTTGAACTGGACGGTGCGCATGGGGCTGGGCGGCGCCGCGCGGCGCTCGGTCTCTACCCGACGCCGGCGCCCCTTCTTGCTCGGGCGCCCTCCGGTGGGGCGTGGCGCTGGACGGGGGCCACCCGTGGTCTCCTGCTGCCCCTTGAGCTTTTGCTCCTCGAACTTGTTGAGGAGGTCGCGGATCTCCTGGGCGTCCGCTGCGGCCTTCGCCTTGCGGCCCGCGACCCGCCCGGTCGCCTTCTCCGCCTTTCGCTTCTTCTCGGCCTCCCGCTGGTCCGCGAGGCGCTGTCGAATTTCGTCCGGGGAGAGCTCGCGCAGGCTCTGCTCGAGGGGTGTCTTGGCGCGCGCGGGGCGAACCCTCTGTGGAGCTTCCTCACCCTCAAGCTGCTCGCGGGCAGCCGTGAGCTCCTCCTCGGTGATCTCCACTTCCGCCTCGATCTCGAGACCCTCTTCGATCTCCGCCTCGGCGGCGACGGCCTCGCCCTCCACCTCTTCTGCGGACGCAGCCGCCTCGGCCTCTTCGGCAAGCTCGCCCTCTTCGACCACTTCGGCCACTTCAATCTCGGCGGCCGCCTCGGCCTCGAGTTCGGCCTTCTCCGGTTTCTTTTCCCCTGCGACCTCCTGGATCTCTTTCTCGGTGTCCACCACCAGGCGTTTGCGGCGGCGGACCATGCGGTCCTTGGCCGTCAGGGTCGTGCTCTCCTCCTCGGCCTTCTCCCTGCGGACAATCACTTCACGAGGGCGACGTTGGAGGGTTTCTCCGGTGATGATGGAGCGCACCGTCGACAGATCGAGGGTGTCTTGCTCGGTCATGACGGTGACGCCGATCGAGCGCAGCTTGAAGATCAGCTCCCGTGGCGTAATACCCATGGTGTGGGCGAGATCGACGACTCGAAGCTGCTGCATGCTCCCTCACTCCTCCCCGGCTGCCGATTCGGCCGCCTCGGCAAGCGCATCCTCGAGGGCTTGACCGGCCATGTCGAGAAGCCGCTTGGCGGTCACCGGGCCAATGCCCGGAATCGTCGACAGATCCTCTGCGTCGCGGGCGAGCACGTCTTGAACGGTGTGGACGCTATGACCCGCGAGTCGTTCCCGGAGCCTCTCGGTGAGCGCTTCGATGTCCTCCAATGGGATGAGCTGGTCGTAGTCAACCGTTTCAGAAACGGCCTCCAGGTCCGGCAGTTCGTCCTCGTCGGTGATCCCTTCCATCTCACGCAGCATGGATGCGAGAGCAGACGCGAGCTCGTCCTTGACCGCCTCCTGGCTCTTGATCTCGATGCGACAGTCGAGCAGCTTGGAAGCGAGACGAACGTTCTGGCCGCGCTTGCCGATCGCGAGGGAGAGCTGTTCGGTGCCGACGATGACGTCGAGCACGATCTCCTTGCCCTCCTCGGTCACCGTTTCGCCGTCCTCGTCGAGCACTGGCTGCCCCTCCTCGTCCCGGACCACCACCCTGATCGGCTCCTCGCGCACCGCGACCCGGTTGATCTTGGCCGGGGAGAGAGCATTTTGGGCGAAGGTGACCAGATCGCTGTCCCAGGGAATGATGTCGATCTTCTCGCCTTTGAGCTCGCGGGTGATGGCCTGAACGCGGGAGCCCTTGAGGCCGACGCAGGCGCCCACCGGATCCACGTCGCGGTCCTTGGAAAAGACCGCCACCTTGGCGCGCTCGCCAGGTTCGCGGACACATATCCTGATGACCACGGTGCCGTCGTAGATCTCCGGGACCTCCATCTCCAGGAGCTTCCCCAGGAGCATCGGCGAGGTGCGTGAGAGAACCACCTGTGGGCGGTTGGCGTCCATCGTGACCTCCACCACCACCGCGCGCACGCGATCGCCCTGGCTGTAACGCTCGTGACGCACCTGGTGGTTGCGCGGAATGACGCCCTCGGTGTCCCCCAGCTCGACGATCAGGGCGCCGCGGTCCATGCGCTTGACGATGCCGTTGATCATGTCACCGACACGGTCCGAATAATTACGGAAGACGACCGCCCGCTCCGCCTCGCGCACGCGCTGGAAGAGCACCTGGCGCGCCGACTGGGCGGCGATCCGGCCCAAATCCGAGGTGTCGAGCGTCTCGAGAAGAATTCGGCCGCCGATCGTTGCTTCGGGGTTGATGGCCTGAGCCTCATCGAGCGTCACCTCGATCTCGGGATCCTCGACCTCCTCGACCACATCGCGCGCCGTCCAGCATTCGACCTCGCCGCTCTGGACGTCGATGTCGGTGTGGACGTTGCGTTCCTTGTAGTGTTTTCGCGCGGCGGACGAGATCGCCTCGGCGACCGCCTCGACCAGGGTGTCGGCCTCGATGTCGCGTTCCGCAGCCATCTGGGTTACGAGCATGTTGATATCGATCTTCATGGACGGGCTTTCCCTTCCTTCATGATCACGTTCCAGTCCACCTCGAGGCGCGCCTCGAAGATTTGGTCGAACGGGAGCTCGAGCTCCCTCCCGGAGTCGTCGAGAACACGTACGACGTCGTCCCGCACCTGTTGGATGTCACCGGTGACGGTGCGGTGCTCTCGATACGTGGGTTCCATCCGAACGTTCACCCGGCGTCCGGCGAAGCGCATGTAATCTTCTCGGCTGTAAAGCTTGCGGTCGAGGCCGGGCGAGGAAACCTCGAGCGTGTAGGTGTGGCCGATGGGATCCCCGACGTCGAGCATTGCCGAGGCCTGCCGCGACACCGACGCGCACTGGTCCAGACCGACCCCGTCGGGACCGTCGACGATCAGGCGCAGGATAGTCTTCGGACCGCTTCCCGCGACCTCGGTCGCGAGCAACTCGAGTCCCTCGTCCGCAACCAGGGCGGCGAGTTGATCCTGCAATGTCGGATCCAGCTTCATGTTTCTCCCCGCTGCAGAAAAAAAGTGGGCCACAGGCCCACTTTCCAATCGAAAGCAGCAGCGGGTTTTATAGCACATGGCGCGCTCGGGCGCAAGGGGATTTGCCCATTTCCGAGCTAGCGCCTCGAGCTTCAATCGGTATCGCTATCGCTATCGCTTTCGGTATCGAAGTCACTCATCGATTGCACCTTGCACGATACCGATTGCGATTCCGATAGCGATAGCGAGCACAGCGCCTTACCGCGGCAGGATCTGCAGCTCGGTACAATGCTCCCATGTCCTGGATGATGGCCGAGATCGAGGAACGCGGCGGTGTCGTGGCCTTCGAGGAGTTCATGGAGCTGGCGCTCTACCACCCGGTCCACGGTTATTACAGCGGCGAGAAGCCACGTTACGGACGTGACGGGGACTTTCTGACCGCCCCCACCTCTTCCGCGTGGTACCCCCGGGTGCTGGCGCGGCTGTTCATCGCACTTGCGGGGGACCTCAAGCCGCTGCGTTTCGTGGACGCTGCCTCGGGTGATGGGTCCCTGATATGGGAGTTGCTCAAAGCCCTCGGGCAGGGGGCGGGGGCGACCCTTGCCGAGGTGGTATCGGTCGAACGCTCGGCGGCCATGCGGAGTCGCCAGCTTGAGCACCTCGATGGTGCGCCGGTGCCAGTGCGATGGGTGGACGACATTGCGGGCGTGGGCGCCCGATCCGAGCCCACGGTGGTGCACGCCTCCGAGCTCTTCGACGCGCAGCCGGTGGTACGGGTGGTTGGAAGGGGAGGGGGGCTGCGGGAGCTCTGGGTCCACCTCACCGGCGAGGGTCTTGGGTGGGAGGAGCGCCCAGCGCGGTCCAAGGTGGTCGCCTACTTCGCGCGCCACGGCGTCCACCTCGTAGAGGGACAGCTTGCCGAAGCCAACCTCGGCGCACTGGCTCTGCACCGCTCGCTCCTCGGTGCTGCCGGCACCGACGGCCTCGCATTGGTGCTGGATTACGGCTACGAGGCCCGGCGGCTTTATGATCCCCGCGGCCGCGGTGGCGGCTCCCTGGCCACCTTTCGCCGCCACCGGGTGGGCCGCGATCCCCTGGAGTCTCCCGGCGAGGTTGATCTCACCGCCCACGTCAACTGGGACGATCTCCGCGCCGCCGCCGCCGTGGAGGGTTGGTCCGAGATCGGCCTGTGGCCGCTGGCCGAGTTCCTCGTGCGGGCCGGCATCGGCAACGAGCTCGACGCCCGCGGCCTCGGCATGGAGGCCGAGCTCGACGTCGCCACCGTCACCGCCCGCCAGGAGGTCAAACGCCTCCTCGACCCGGACGGTATGGGCTCGGATTTGAAGGTACTCGTTCAGGCGAGAGGAGAGATGGCGGAGACGGCCAAGTCAGTTTTGAGTTTTGAGTTTTGAGTTCAACGCGTGGAAACGATCGGGTTGTTGGCAAGTTGTGCCCGCGTTTGGGCGCGCTTCCTCGGAGGTGCCTGGCATCCTCACGGACAGAGTGACGATAGAAAAGGCACTCCCGAAGAAGCGCGGAATCCAAAGCTCCGGCCTCGCGCTACCGAATAAGAAGCGCGGTCTTCTGTCATCGCGTTCAAGCGCGGGCATCTCGCTCCAATCGACGTCATCGCCTCGCCGCGCCGATAACTCAAAACTCAAAACTCAAAACTAAAAACTCAAAATTAAGACCGAAGGTCTTCAAGCATCGCCTGCACTCCTCCGACCATCTCCGAGATGGGCGTCAGGTGCTTCTCGCCGTCCTTGCGCAGGCTGAGCTCGACCTCAGAGTTTTCGAGGCCGCGTTTGCCGACGACGACCCGAACCGGGAAGCCGAGGAGGTCCATGTCGTTGAATTTGACGCCGGGCCGCTCGGAGCGATCGTCGAAGAGGACGTCGATTCCGGCCGACCGCAGCTCGTTGTACAGTCCTTCGGCCGCCTCCACGATCTCCGATTTGTCGGCGTTGAGCACCACCAGCACGACCTCGTAAGGGGCCAGGGGCAGCGGCCAGATGATGCCCTTGTCGTCGTGGTTCTGCTCAACGGCGGCGGCGAGAGTGCGGCCTATGCCGAGGCCGTAACAACCCATGATCATCGGCTCCTCTTTACCCCCGGCGTCCTGGAAGCGACAGCCCATGGAGGTGGAGTACTTGGTGCCGAGCTTGAAAATGTGGCCGACCTCGATGCCGCGGCGCTCGATCAGGGGTTCGCCGCAGGTCGAGCAAGGGTCGCCCGCAGCGGCGAGCTTGATGTCTACCACCGAGCTCGGCTCGAAGTCGCGGCCCGTGACCACCCCCACCAGATGGGTGTCTTCTCTGTTAGCACCGGTGGCAGCCACCGCGAGTTCCATGACCGTCGGGTCGGCGATGATGCGCACTCCGTCGAGGCCCACTGGGCCGGAGAAACCCTGTGGCCCGCCGGTGATCTCCTCGATCTTGGCCTCGGAGGCGAGCTGCAGGTGGGTGCATCCGAGCTCGTTCTTGAGTTTGACCTCGTTGACCTCGAGGTCGCCGCGAATGAGGACGGCGACGAACTCCTCGTCGGTCTCGAAGATCAGGGTCTTGATGAGGTGGGCCGGGTCGATCTCGAGGAACTCGGCGACCTGCTCCACCGAACGCATCTCGGGGGTGTGGACAGCTTCGGCCGAGCCCGGCAGCTCGCGAGGCCACTCGGGGGCCGGCGTCACCCGCCCGGTCTCAGCCTTCTCCACGTTGGCGCCGTAGGCGCAGGCCGGGCAGGAGAGGATCGCATCCTCGCCGGTGTCGGCGAGGACCATGAACTCGTGCGACTCGGAGCCGCCGATGTTGCCGGTGTCGGCCTCGACCTTGGTGTAGCCGAGGCCGCAACGCTCGAAGACCCGGCAGTAGGCCGCCTCCATCGCGCGATAGGCGGTATCGAGATCGTCGGCGTCGGCGTGGAAGGAGTAGGCGTCCTTCATGATGAACTCGCGCCCGCGCATGAGCCCGAAACGGGGCCGGATCTCGTCGCGAAACTTGGTTTGGATCTGGTAGAGGTTGACCGGGAGCTGGCGGTAGGACGTGATGGCGCGGCGGACGATGTCGGTGATCACCTCCTCGTGGGTGGGCCCGACGCAGAAATCGCGCTCGTGGCGGTCTTTCAGGCGCAGCAGCTCCGGCCCGTACTCGAACCAGCGGCCGGACTCCTGCCAGAGCTCGGCGGGTTGGACTGCGGGCATCACCAGCTCGGCCGAACCGGCACGCTCCATCTCCTCGCGAACGATGACCTCGAGCTTCTGCAGCGACCGCCAGCCCAGAGGCAGGTAGTTGTAAATTCCCGCGGCGACCTTAGAGATGAGCCCGGCGCGGGTCATCAGTCGGTGGGAGACCACCTCGGCATCCGAGGGGTCCTGTCGGAGGGTGTGGATGAAGTTCTGGCTCCAGCGCATGCTCAACTCCGTATCGGCAGGAAATGCCGCGTCTTTTCTTCGGTCGATCCTCCAGGGGAAGGCATCCTACCGCGATTTTGATCCCGATCCCAGCTGGCCGAGTTCTCGCCTGCCGGTCATCCGCGCGACCCGTTGCGCACCGGGCGGTGGTTGCGCGTCAGCTCGCCGAGCAAACCGCCGAGGCGGCGGACGTGGTCGAGCAGCTCCTGGTCGATTCCCCCCTCCGGTCCTTCCCATGCCTCCTTCAGGGCCTCCTCCGCGCCCGACGTGTCTCCCGAGCCGAGACGGGCGAGGGCGAGCTGACGCAGCAGCGGCGGTTCGGACCCGGCGCGGATCGCCTGCTCCAGGTACTGCATCGCCTCGCGGAAGCGACCGCGTTTCAGGGCGATGGTGCCGAGGGCGGCGAGGGGGTAGTGGCGCAGCTCACGAGGGGAGATCTCCAGCGCCTCGCGAGCGAGATCGCGCGCCGCCGCCAGGTCGTTGCCGAGCTCGGACTCGACCAGCGCGAGCTCATAGGCGGCCATGCCGCGGGCCAGCGGGTCTCCATCCTCCCGGTAGAGCCGGAGGGCCAGGCGGCGGGCCGCGCGAGGCCTTCCCGCATGGCGCAGAGACTCGAGAAGAGCCACCACCGCGGCGGCAAGGTAGGGGGAGCTCTCGGGCCGCTCGCGCAAGATGGCGTGGGCATAGCCCACGGCTTCCCGGGCGCGTCCGAGGGCGGAGGCGAGGAGAGCGGCGGTGGCCTGCAGCTCCGGCTGGCCGGGCGAGGTATTCAGGGCCCCGGCGAAAAACTCGAGGGCCTGCTCGGGGCGTCCGCGCTCGAGGGCCTGCTCGGCCCGAGCTACCAGACTCGAGGTCTCGGCGGGAAGATCGTCGGGCGGCGAGCCGCTGAGCAGGCGCACGGTTTCCTGGTACTGCAGGCGCTGCGGGTCCAGACGCAGGACCTGCTGGAAGGCTTCGAGAGCCCGGCGCGTCCAGCCGCGGCGAAGATACGCCACGCCGAGGTGGTAAAGGGCGTCCTCGAAGCCCGGCTCGAGCTCTACGGCCCGCCGCAGAGCGTTGATCGCCCGCCCGCTTCGGCCGAGCTCGAGCCGGCAGATTCCGAGCAGGTACCAGCTCTGGGCCGCCTCCTCACATCTGAGGCTCTGCTCGAGGTGCGGAATCGCCGCACGGTGGTCGTTTTGCAGAACCTTGAGGGCGCCGAGGGTGAAGTGGGGGAGAAAGGCCTCGGGCGCCATGCCGCGCGCCGCGAGCAGCGCATTCTCCGCTTCGGACCAGCGGCCGAGGTCGGAGGCCACCGCACCCAGGTAAATCATGGCCTCGAAGGTCGGACCCCGCAGCTCGAGGACCTTGTGGAAGGCAATGCGGGCGGTTTCGAGCTCGCCGGTGTGGAAGGCGGCCTCGCCGATGAAGCTCCACAGCTCATCGTTGTCTGGCGCCATGCCGGCGAGTTCGGTGAGCAGCTCGTGGATGACGTCGGTCTCCGAGCCGACGAGGGCCAGTTCGAGCGCGCGCAACTTCCGCCGGAAGTCATCGTTCGCGTGACCGAAGTGCTCCGCCTGCGAGAGAATGCGGCCGGCGCACATCTTGAAGCGGCGTGACAGGTCACGAGAAAGGAGCTCCTGGTCGGCAACGCGCTCCCACCGGTCCACAACCTCGGTGCGGGTGACGATGCCCTGGGTTTCCAGGAGCCCGCCGAGGGACTGGACCCCCGCGTGGGCGACGGTGAGGTTGTGCTCGAGCTGAGTCAGGTGTTGGGCGGTGGCGGCAACCGCGTGGGAGAGCCGCCGGACGCTGTCCTCGAGGGCGCTAATCCGCTCGAGGATGTGCTCTTCGAGCTCCTCCTGGGCCTGGATGAACAGCTCTTCGGTGGGCTCCTGCTCGTCTTCGGTGACACCGGACACCACCATCAGCTTGCCGCCGCAACGGTGGCAGAAATCTCTGTTCTGGGGGTTGGCCGCGCTGCAGAACTGGCAGAGCACGGCCTCAGTCCTCGCCGTACTCGAAAAAGCCCCGGCCCGATTTGCGGCCGAGTCGCCCGCCGTCCACCATCTTGACCAGCAGGGGGCAAGGCCGATATTTGGGATCGCCGAACTCGTCGTGGAGGATGCGCATCACGCCGAGCAGCGTGTCGAGGCCGATGAGATCGGCGAGGCGGAGAGGCCCCATCGGGTGGTTCATGCCCAGGGTCATGATCTCGTCCACCGCCTCGGCGGTAGCGACCCCGTCGGCGACGGCGAACACGGCTTCGTTGATCATCGGCATGAGGAGGCGATTGGCAACGAACCCGGGGTAGTCGTTGCACTCCACCGGCGTCTTGCCCATGGCCTCGGCCACGGCGCGAATGGCCGCGACGGTCTGCTCGGCTGTCTCCAGACCGCGGATGACCTCCACCAAGCGCATCATGGGCACCGGGTTCATGAAGTGCATGCCAATAAAGCGGCCGGGGCGGCCGGTGACCGCCGCCAGCCTGGTGATGGAGATGG